>JAICGZ010000210.1 GCA_025922875.1 Pyrinomonadaceae bacterium | reverse complement strand
GAAGCGAATGTTTTGGTACCAGTACGCAGCGTTGCCGCAAAGAGCAATACGCCGGCATCGAAATCGGTAGTAATTAGCATTCGGCCCGCAACGGAGGATTAGAGCAAACATGGCTTCTCGATCAGCAAAGCCCGCAAAGTCGACAAAGCGACCCGCAGGGAAGAAAGTTTCCGCCGCCACAAAGAAGAAAGCACTTACGAAGCGATATGCCGCGAAAGAACGAGCGGCAGCGCCGCAGATGGATGGCAAACCGAAACTTTATGCGAGTCTCGTCGTGCAGTTGATGAGTTTACTCAAAGGCGAGCACGACTTCATCGCGAACGCAGCTAACATGAGCGCATTGCTCTTCAATTCACTGCCGAATGTGAACTGGGCCGGGTTCTACTTTCTTCACGGCGATGAACTGGTGCTTGGACCATTTCAGGGCAATCCGGCGTGTGTTCGCATTCCGATGGGCACAGGCGTCTGCGGAGTGGCGGCACAGCAATGTGAGACGATCATCGTTCCGAACGTACACGAGTTTCCCGGACACATCGCGTGCGATGTCGCTTCAAACTCGGAGATCGTGGTGCCACTCTTCGATGGGGAGCGACTGCTCGGCGTGCTCGATCTCGATAGTCCGGCGATCGGGCGCTTCGACGATCAGGATGCGGAAGGATTGAATGAGTTGGTGACTGTGTTTGTGGCGCACGAAGAAGGTTTAGGATTGTAGCCACAAAAAGGCACAAAAGCACAAAACAAGAAGATCATGATTAGTATTAGACAAGCGAAACAGCGCGGGCATTTCGATCACGGGTGGCTGAATACGTATCACACGTTTTCTTTCGATCAGTATTACGATCCGCGCTACATGGGCTTTCGCAATTTGCGCGTGATCAATGAAGACTTCGTGGCTTCCGGACGCGGTTTTCCGACGCACGGGCATCGCGACATGGAGATCATTACTTACATTCTCGAAGGCGCGCTCAAACACGAAGACAGCATGGGCAATGGTTCAGTCATTCGACCTGGAGACGTGCAACGAATGACCGCCGGAACAGGTGTCAGACACAGTGAAAAGAATGCTTCCGACACGGAGCGCGTGCACCTGTTGCAAATCTGGATCTTGCCTAACACCGTAGGCCTTGAGCCGGGTTACGAACAGAAGGCTTTTACTGAGGATGAGCGTCGCGGCCAGTTGCGGCTGATCGCTTCCGAGGATGGTCGCGATGGTTCGGTGCAATTGAATCAGGACGTCAGCTTGTTTGCGTCGATACTTCCTGCCGGAGACGAGGTTCAACACACGATGGATGAAAGGCGCTATGCCTGGATCCAGGTTGCGCGCGGGTCGATTGCTGTTAACGGCGAGAACGCCGAACAAGGCGATGGTGTGATTGTTGTTGGTGAGTCAAACTTAAAGATTAAAGCGCAAGACGATACGGAGATCCTGCTATTCGATCTCGCATAGAGACAGGATGACTACTCCTCCACACCCACGACGATGGCGTGCGTTGACGCTGCTCTCCGCCGCCGAGTTGTTGGGGATGGCGCTTTGGTTTAGTGGTTCCGCGGTTGTTCCCGCGCTCTCTCGCGAATGGCAACTCTCACCCTCTCAAATTAGCTGGCTCGCTATTGCCGTCCAACTCGGGTTTGTCGCAGGCACGCTCATCAGCGCCACACTGAACCTGCCTGACATCATCAGCACCAGACATCTATTCGCCGTCTCTTCGTTTCTCGGTGCAGCAGTCAACGGCATATTCGGCCTCTACGTCCACGATCCCGGAACCGCCATCGCCCTTCGCTTCCTTACCGGAATTTGCCTGGCGGGCGTGTATCCGCCAGGCATGAAGATCATGGCGAGTTGGTTTCGCGAACGACGTGGAATGGCGCTCGGGTTTTTAGTCGGCGCTTTGACGATGGGCAAGGCGACGCCATACCTCGTAAACGCGCTCGGAAGCCCGAACTGGAGATCCAATGTGCTCTTCGTTTCGCTCCTGGCAGTGATCGGAGGATTAATCGTCCTTTCTTTCGTCGAGGATGGTCCATACGCGCCGCCACCGGCGAAGTTTGACGTGACGCAGATCGTCAGGGTCTTCAGCAACCGCGGAGTGCGACTAGCGAGTTTCGGATACTTCGGTCACATGTGGGAGCTCTACGGCATGTGGATCTGGATACCGGTGATGATCCGCGCGAGCCTCGCAACTCAAAATGGCGATCCGAGACTGGCCGAACTCGGGTCGTTCCTCGTCATCGGTGCTGGCGCGATCGGTTGCGTTGTCGCTGGTTTGATTGCCGATCGCGTCGGCCGAACTCTTGTCACTTCCTGGGCTATGGCGATCAGTGGCACTTGTTGTCTGGTGATCGGATTACTTTACGGTGGCAGCCCACTATTGCTGTTGATCGTTGCCGCGATCTGGGGTGCAACGGTCGTAGCTGACTCGGCTCAGTTTTCTTCCTGCGTAACAGAACTCGGTGATCCGCAGTACATCGGCACGGCGCTGACGATCCAAATGTGCATCGGGTTTTTACTCACGACGATCTCGATCGAGCTAATTCCAAAAGTAGCGGCTGAGTATGGGTGGCGTTATGCATTTGCGGTCCTCGCGCCCGGTCCTTTGTTTGGCGTGATCTCCATGCTGCGTCTGCGACAACTACCCGAAGCCGTCAAGATTGCACATGGAAAACGTTAGACAGGATTACAGGATTTCACAGGATTTACAGGATAGGTGTTGTGCAATCGGTGATCTTGTATTATGCTCTGCCGCACAGGTGAGTAGTGATGAAAGTAGTCCTCTTCCTCAAAGTCTGGCTGATTGACCGCGCTTAAGTCGCGGTCAGCCGCTCCTTTTTAAATCCGTCAACAACTAAACGTGTGTTTTCAAGTGGGCCCATCTTTAGGCGATCCACTTTTTGAGGTCGATCATGCAACAACCAGCTATTCAAGTGCGCAATCTTCGCAAAAGTTTCCGCAAACGAAACGGTTTTCGAAAGAAGTCCGAGCTTTGGGCCATTGACGATGTCTCGTTCACGGTCGCGCAGGGCGAGACTTATGGACTCCTTGGACCGAACGGCTCCGGCAAGTCGAGCTTGATTCGAATTCTTTCGACTCTGCTCGTTGCGGACAGTGGTTACGTCGAGATGCTGGGCTACACATTGCCCGAGCAGCAGGAAGAGGTGCGCCGGATCATCGGACGCGTCAGCGTCGACGCTGCGTTCTACAAAAAGCTTTCAGCGCGTGAAAACCTGCTGTACACGGCGTTGCTTTACGGTCAGAACGCTCGCGAGGCGGAGCAGCGCGTGATGGAAATTCTCGAGGAGTTGGGAATGGAGAACGCAAAGTTCTCTACTCCGCTGGAAGAGATGAGCCGCGGCATGCAGCAGAAGATCAGCATCGCACGCGCGCTGATGATCAATCCGCCGTTGCTGTTACTGGACGAACCGACGACCGGCCTCGATCCAAAGAGTCGTCGCGACGTGCAGTCGTTCCTCGAGAACCTGCAAAGCCGTGAAGGCACCACGATTCTTTTGACCACGCACGACATGGCCGAAGCGGAACGCCTCTGCGCACGCATCGGTTTTCTCGCACATGGAAAACTCGTGGCCGAAGGAACTGCTAAGCAGTTGATGCGACGTGCAGGCGCGGCAACGCTCGACGACGCCTTCATCAGGTTAACCGGTGAAGAACTCGTCGAAGAAGAAATGATGGCAGTGGCAGATTGAAGACTTAGGAGATAGCCATGGAAGCAACTCTGCGTCAAACGTGGGCCTTCCTGTTCCGCGGGTATCACATCACCCGTCGTTACATCGGCTGGGTCGTCGTTTTTAACTTCTACGCGCTCGTGACATCAGCGACAGTTGCGCTGATCGGCGTGGCGGCACAGGACTATCAACTCACTCTGAAGCTCGTCGTCGGTGCTTTGTTGTGGAACTATCTTTCATGGCTTTACCAGGAAATCTCGATGTCGATCGCTTACGAGCGTTGGGAAGGCACACTGGAATATACGTTCATGGCGCCGGTCTCGCGAGCAGTTCACTTGCTTGGCGTAAGTCTGTTTTCTTTGCTGAACAGCGTGGTGACAAGCGTGATCGTCCTGATTGGTCTGATGCTGTTTACAGACCTGAACCTGCGCGGGGTGAATTTCTTTGGCGTCCTGGTCGTGCTCGCGGTGAGTACAGTTGCGTTCGTCGGTCTCGGTTTGTTTGCCGCGGTGTTCCCGGTAATGAGCGCCGAGCGAGGCGCGGAAGCGACCCACATCTTTCAAGGCTCGCTTCTACTCGTTTCCGGAGTTTATTATGACATCGACGTCTTGCCGCGCTGGATGCAACCACTTTCGGCGATCTCGCCTGCGACTTACACGTTGTCGGCATGCCGAAAGTTGTTTGGAGTGGGCGACAGCAACTCGACGCCTGAACTTCTCGCCGGCGCTCCTTTGTCGGCAGTCACAAACGAATTACTGATTCTCGCGTTGATGGGGGCGATCCTCTTACCGCTTGGATTGTGGGCGTTCGTGCGAATTGAAGCGTGGGCCAAGAAAACAGGGAAGCTGAAGCGAACGGGATGAAACGCGAAAGTATCGAGGAACTCAAAACACGGACGCGCGATATCATTCGGCGATTCAAGCGTGCTTATCCGGACGCGAAGTGTTCGTTGAATCACAGTAACCCGTTCGAGTTGTTGGTCGCCACGATACTTTCAGCGCAATGTACGGACGAGCGTGTCAACATCGTTACCGCTGATCTGTTTCGGAAGTACAAGAAGCCGGAAGACTACCTCAAAGTGTCGCCGCGCGAGCTGGAGAAGGACATCCAGTCAACCGGCTTCTTCCGCAACAAGACGAGGTCGATTCAGGGAACGTCGAAGGTCTTGACGGAAGAGTATGGAGGGCAGGTCCCGCATACGATGGACGAATTGCTTGAACTGCCGGGTGTCGCGCGCAAGACGGCGAACGTAGTGCTGGGGAATGCGTTTGGAGTTAAAGCTGGCGTCGTCGTTGATACACACGTCACCCGGCTCTCGCATCGCCTCGCGTTCACACAGGAGAAGACCGCGGAAAAGATCGAGCGGGATCTTATCGAGATCGTTCCGAAGAAGGATTGGGTAATCTTCCCGCATCTTTTGATCGCGCACGGCAGGAAGATCTGCAAAGCACGGACGCCGCTCTGCGCCGAGTGCCCGGTCGAAAAATTATGCCCATCTTCGTTCCTCAAGACGGGCGTGCCGCCGCCAAGTTAAAGCCACAAAAGGCACAGTGCCTTTTTGTGGCAACGACGGTTTGTGGCTAGAATCGCCTTCGTGGCTTACAGATTCCCCTGGCATCGTCTCACCGACGAGCAGTTGCTGGACCTGCGCATCTGCGACCTTCCCATAAAGATCAAGGGGTCGTTTCTCGAACCCCACATCAAACGTCTCTACAGTGAGCTAAATGCCCGCGGCATCCGTTTCAAACCCCATGTTTGGCTGGCAGAAGAGTGGTTTTCCCCGGACGGCGTCCCCGGCATCGCGATTCCGTTTTACCTCGCGCACCCGCGCCTGATGAAGCTCGAACGCAAGCAGATGCTGGAACTTGAAGGTGGGACCGACTTCGAGTGCATGCGCATTCTGCGACATGAAGCGGGCCACGCGCTCGACACAGCCTTCCGGCTGCATTTCAAACGCAAGCACCGCGAGCTGTTTGGTTCTTTTGCACAGCCTTACCCCGACTTCTACAAGCCAAAACCAAAGAGCCGCAAATACGTTTTGCACCTTCCCGCGTGGTATGCGCAGGCGCATCCCGCCGAAGACTTCGCGGAAACGTTTGCAGTGTGGCTGAGTCCGAGATCGCAGTGGCGCCGCCGTTATCGAGGTTGGCCCGCGCTGCGCAAACTCGAATACATCGACGAGTTGATGAGCGACCTCGCCGGCACAAAACCAAAGAACCGCATTCGTACGAAGGTCGAACCACTCTCCGCGTTGAGAGGAACGCTGCGCGAACACTACCGTCGCAAGCGCGAGCGTTACGACTTCGAATGGCCCGCAGTTTACGATCGAGATCTTCATCGAATCTTTTCCGACGATCCACGACACAAGACACGGCCCAGCGCCGCCAGCTTCATTCGTAAGGTCCGTCGCGAGGTCCGGCAAATCGTTGCTGAAGGCACGGGCGTGCACCAGTACACCATCGATCACGTGCTGCAAAATATGATCGACCGCTGCAAAGATTTGAAACTTCGTGTAGCAACCCCCTTCCGCGAAACGCGTCGACGTGTCATGATAGTGCTGACTGTGCAAGTAATGAATGTGCTCCATTCAGGTTATCATCGCATAGCCGTATGACCTTTGAGCCGCGGAAGAAACTGCGCATCATCGTTTTAGTTCACGAAGACTTCGTGCCTCCCGATTCATTGAACGGGCTCTCGGATAAAGAAAAGTTTGAAATCAAAACCGAGTTCGACGTGACCTCGACGTTGAAAAAGATGGGCCACGAAGTCTATCCCATCGGCCTGTACAACCAACTCAACGTGATCGGCAACGCGCTCATGGAGCACAAGCCGCACATTGCTTTCAACCTGCTCGAAGAGTTTCACGGTTACCCACTTTACGATCAGCACGTTGTCAGTTATCTCGAACTGATGAAGCAGGCCTACACGGGTTGTAACCCGCGCGGAATGACGTTGGCGCATGACAAGGCGCTGACCAAGATGATTCTTTCGTATCACCGCCTGCTGGTGCCAAACTTCGCGGTCTTTCCGATGAATCGAAAAGTTCGCCGGCCGATGCGCTTGAAGTTTCCTTTACTCGTCAAATCGATTAGCGAGGAAGGTTCAGTTGGCATTGCGCAGGCGTCGATCGTGCATGACGATGAAAAGCTGACGCAGCGCGTGGAGTTTATTCACCATCACAACAAGACGGCCGCGATTGCGGAGCAGTACATCAAGGGTCGCGAGATCTATGTCGGCGTGATTGGCAATCAGAATATTCAAACTTACACGCCGTGGGAACTGTTGATGGAAAAGTTGCCGGATGGAGCGGAGAATATCGCTACGTTGAAAGTGAAGTGGGATCCGGCGTACCAGGAACGCGTTGGTGTGACGACAAGGGCGGCGGAATTGACGCCGGAACAGCACAAAACGCTCGAGCGTTTGTCGAAGCGGATCTATCGCTATCTTTTCCTCAGCGGCTATGCACGACTGGATTACCGCATGACTGAAGAAGGGCAGTTTTATTTATTGGAGGCGAATCCGAATCCGCAGATTGCGCATCGCGAGGACTTCGCTGACTCGGCTGAACACTCAGGCATCCCTTACGATCAGTTGCTGCAAAAGATCATCACCGTTGGATTGAACTACGCCGGACGCAGTTAGACAGGATAAATCCTGTAAATCCTGTCTAACTAAACCGCGGAAGCTCGTCCTCATTGCACCTTTAATTCCATCATACAGTTGATTCAATTTTTCAGGTTATCGGGAGTTTTCTGCCCATGACGTTGGCTATAACTCTGCTTTTTACACTGAATCTTTTTCGCAAACTTCAGCGCGCGTGATCGCTCAGATTGACCGCGTGTTGATCCACTAAGGCCCGATTGGCCCATAAACATTGTCTGAATGCGTCTGATGCCGCAACTGATTCGTGACTTCTTTTCGTTCGTATACTGCTGCTACCTGGCGTTTCGTCACGAAACAGTCACATTGCGTGTTGAAGCAGACTTTTTCAGCCGTTAAGATGCCAAGGTCTTTTGCGGTGCCCTCCTCACGAAGAAATAACAAAAAGTTAGAAATCGAATTAAGAGAAGGTACTTCCCTGTTTATGGAGCTACGGAAACTGTTCCCTCGTGTAATCGCTGTATGTTTGGCCCTCGCGCTTTGGTCCACTTCAGCATTCACGCAAACTCGTCAACGCCTGGTTGATCCTCATGACGACGCCAATGAATTGTCTTGCTCGCCTGATGAGCTTGCTTTGATGGTGCCGGTTACGGAGACGAAGCCGGTTTGGGAAGCAAAACCAAAGCCAACCATCGACCTTGCGCCGTCGACCAGTTCGTCGGGGTCCGGATTCATTAAGTTTGAACCACTGCTTTTGGCCGCAATCGATCAACGATTGGGATCGCGTTATCGCTGGGGAGCGACTGGACCAGATAGATTTGATTGTTCCGGATTTGTGTGGAGCATCTTTCAAGCGACTGGGATCATCTTCGAACGGGCCAGCGCCCGCAACCTGTTTATCCGCTTCGAGCCGGCTCCGGTGGAAGATCAGTTCAAGTTTGGAACGCTGGTGTTCTTCAGCGGTCTAAAACATGTGGGTGTGGTCGCTGATGAGCGTGGTTTCTATCACGCTTCACGCCGGCAGGGAGTTATCTATTCGGAGTTTACTGAGTACTGGCTGAAGCGTATCGACGGTTTCCGTCGCGTGCCACTGCCCGTGCAGGTTAGTGACTAACTAAAGTTGTAGCCACAAAGAAGCACAAAAAGCACAAAACGATTAATGCATCATTTGTGCTTTTGTGCTTTTTTGTGGCTACTTAGTGTTTTGTAGTGGCACAAAGCCAGCACGGTGATCGTCGTCCCGCGCTTCCCAAACCACTAAAATCTTATCCACCGCGACGTAGCAGTTCTTTCCATCAGCATCGCGCAGATACAGCACTCCCATTTCCACCTTGAGTACTTCACCCCGCAAGCTCGATGCGCCCCCGCAGTAGACATCAATCTTCCTGCCTGTAAGTCTTGCTAAAAAATCTTCCACGGCTCTACTTCTTCCATTTTGAAAATGTAATCTTCACTAACGGCAGCGTATCCGGATCGTCCTGCTGATCCTTCTCGAATTTGTACAGGTCCCAGTACGCGCAACGCTTGGTGAGCGGATACTCCCTGCATACCGCCGGTCTCGCGTTATAAATGCCGCAGCCACGCGTTTCCGGATTGATGAATTGGCAGGCTTGTCCAAATAGACGATCGCGCTTGCGTCGCAGCACTCGCTCGTTCGCGTACATCTTTGTGTAGCGCGCTGTCGCTACTTCGTCTGTGACGCCGAAGTGTTTCGCTAATCGACGAATGTCACGCCGTGTGACTTGAACACGTTCGTAGGTTGAACAACAGAAAGCGGGGCACTCAACACAGTTGTAGTAGCTTCTCGGCTTGGGGGTCGTGACTGTTTCACCCATGATCGCGAGCTCTCTCCAATCAGGCTATCGTCGTTTGGATTTCTTGTACTCGGCCAGCAGCAGACTCATGAACTGTTCGCGCTTTTCATAAAGACGCTTCGGCTCACGAGGTTCGTGACGCGTAAGAGCATAAGCGGTAATGAGCGGAAGTGCCACTGTAGAATCAACATAACATACAACTGCATCGGGCAAGCGATCGGGATCGACCTTGCCCCACGACACTGCTTCACCGGGAGTTGCACCGGAAAGTCCGCCGGTGTCAGGACGCGCATCAGTCACTTGCAGAAAAAAATCGTGACCACGTTCATCGATTCCGAGCACTTCCTGAATCTGCGGTTCAGTTTGCAGCAAAAAGTTTTTTGGCGAGCCGCCACCAAGAATAAAAACTGCTGAACGGCCTCGCTGTCTCCTTGCGCCGGACTTCACTTCGCCACGTTTCGCGGCGAGGACTATCGCTGCGGTCTCGTTCACGTCGAGTGAAGGATCGAATGCGAGCTTGTTTCCCTGCAGCGCTTTCGCGGCCACGTTCATACCAATCGAAGAGTCGCCTGGCGATGAGGTGTAAATCGGCACGGCATACTCGTAAGCGACTGCAAGCAACGACTTCTCCTTGATACCAAGCTTCTGTTCGCGCTCGTGAACATAGCGTCCACAAAGGTAGTGAAACTCTGCCGTCGACATCGGACGCTGAAACTCGGGACCTTCGATTATTTTGCGAAAGAATGCGTCAGTGTCGAGCAGCACTGAGTAATCGAAAAAGATATCGTAAATGCGAACCACTTCTTCCTCGCGCAGCACGATATCCGAGGTTTGCGCGTTTCCCTGGTGCATCGCGAGCCCGATTCCAAAATGCGTATCGTGATAGAGATTGGCGCCTGTTGAGATGATCCAGTCGACAAAGCCGGCTTTGATTAGTGGAATCAGTGCGGAAATTCCGAGACCCGCGGGTGTCAGTGCTCCGGTCAGCGAGAGGCCGACCGTGACTTCGGGCTCGAGCATCTTCAGCGTAAAAAGTTGACACGCCTCGCGCAGCCGCGCGGCGTTGTAAGCGAGAAAAGATTCATCGATTAAATCCGCAACCGCTATGTTCTTCTCGATCGGCGCCGGATCGATGCGCTTGCCGCGCAGAAATTTACTTTTTTGTTTACCCATGTTCTTTTGTGACTTTGGTGACCTTTTGTGGCTTATCCGGGGCTCACCTCGGCGTTTTCCTGGTGAGCCTTTTTAACTCGCAGCCGGCCGATGCGTCGTTCGTCCGCCTCGAGCACTTCAACTTCGAGGCCGCGGATCGTCAGCACCTCACCGACTGCCGGAACTTTTCCTGATTCATTGATGACGAGCCCCGCAATCGTCGTGAAATCGTCAGCTTCAATCTCCAGGCCGAAGAGTCGCTCGATCTTGCCGATTTCAGTTGAAGCAAGTACTTCGTAACTGCCGTCTTCGCCTTCGACGATCTCTTCGAGTTCTTCGCCCGCTATGTCTTCGTCTTCGATCTCACCGACGATCTCTTCGAGAATGTCTTCGACAGTAACGAGGCCGCAAACTCCGCCATACTCATCGATCACCATAGCGAGCTGCACGTGGGTCTTTTGCATTTCTTCGAGAAGCTCGGCGACTGGTTTGGTTTCCGGGACAAAATAAACGTCCCTAATCAGCGGCTTAATACTCTTGTCTTCACTTTGTTCAGCCCAACACTGCAGCAAGTCTCTCACGTAGATGATGCCTTCGACGTTGTCGATCTGCTCGCGATAGACCGGCAGTCGCGAGTACTTCGACTCCAGAATGATATTGCGTGCTTCGCGTACAGTGGCGGTTTCTGCAACAGCGACGATGTCGGGCCTGGGAGTCATCACTTCACTCACGCGCGTGTCGCCAAACTCGATAATCGAATGAATCAGTTCGCCTTCTTCTTCTTCCAGGATCCCTTCTGCCTCGCCGACGTCGATCAGTGCCTGGAGATCGCTGCTGTCGTCATCTTCTTCCTCTTCCTCGCCATCGTCTGCAACCTGATCCTTTCTGCGCGAGCGATCGAAGAGACGCTGAAAAGGATCCGCGACGAAAGCCATGATGGGAAAGAATGGGCGAACGATGGGCAGCAGGAAGAGCAGCGTGCCTTCCGGATTACGTGTCGAAATAAAAAGTGGAATCAGTTGACGGAAAATACCGACAAGGAACAAGCCGGCTACGAGACCAATGAGGACGAGTCGCGGCTCGGGAAAGAGAGTAAGTGAGATCGACGTGATCAGGACAGCAACAATGACCAGCAAAATCTGAATCATCGCCGAGAGCGCGAAACTAAATCGCGGGCGATTTTCCAATGCTTGCTGCAGGAAGACTCGGGAGCGTTGT
>JAICGZ010000209.1 GCA_025922875.1 Pyrinomonadaceae bacterium | reverse complement strand
CGTACGAGGTTGTCGGGCGATCCGACCATTCGCGAAGTGTTGCGGCGCGTGCGCGAAGTAAAGCGCGAAGAACATACACATCGGGATGTGCGGTTGGAAATGCTCGTGGAAGAACTACAGCCACAGCGGACTCTCAGCCATGGGCCATTGTTTCAGACAATGTTTCTGTTTCTGAACGAGGGCGAAAGGCTAGCGGCACTCGACGGCCCAACTTTTTCCAGTATGGAACTCAACCACGCAACAGAGAAGAACGATTTAACGCTCAAGATAGTTGAACAGGAAAACAAACTGGCCGGCTCACTAAGTTACAGTACGGATCTGTTCGATGAGAGCACGATCAGGCGCATGACTGCGCACTGGCAAAGAATTCTGGAAACAATGATTGCTGACCCGGAACAGTTGCTGCGCGAGGTCGAACTGCTCGGCACGGACGAACGGCGCCAGATGCTCACGGAGTGGAATGCGACCGAGTGTGAGTTTCCGGAAAATATTTGTCTGCATGAACTGTTTGAGGCGCAGGTCACGCGAACGCCCGATGCCGTCGCGGTGAGTTTTGAAGATCAGCAGTTGTCGTATGTGGAGTTGAACCGGCGCACGAACCAGTTGGCCCATTACCTGCGCAGAGCAGGAGTCGGGCCCGAGGCTACAGTGGCGATCTATCTCGAGCGTTCCGTGGACATGATCGTCGCCCTGATTGGAGTGTTGAAAGCTGGAGGCGCGTATCTACCGCTGGAAACAACTCATCCCAAGCGACGCGTGCAGTACATGCTGGAGAATGCGACGGCGCACGTCATTCTCGCGCAGCAGCGAACAGCAGCAATGCTATTCGAGCACTGCGCCGCGCACCGCGCGCAAGTAATTTGTATCGATTCTGACTGGCAACGCATCGCGGCAGAACCCGAAGACACACCAGTCTCCGGCGTTACGGCTGAGAACCTTGCCTATGTGATCTACACGTCCGGTTCGACCGGCGGCGCGCGCGGCGTGATGGTCCAGCATCACGCAGTTGTGAACCTGGCGATAGCGTTGCGTGAAAAAGTCTATCCGGCAGGCAACGCTCCGCTTCGAGTCAGTGTGAATGCGCCGTTGATGTTCGACTCTTCGGTGAAGCAGTTGATCCAACTGCTACACGGCCATGAACTATGCATCATTCCGGAAGAAGTTCGCCGGGATGGTGATGAGCTGGTTAACTATCTAAGACTTCGTGAAATCGAAGTGCTCGATTGCACGCCTTCGCAGCTGAGATTGTTAATCGCCGGCGGGCTGTTCGAGAGTCAAAGCCTCATGCTCGTGCTCGCCGGAGGCGAAGCAATTGACGCCGAGTTGTGGCAGCTACTCGCCTCAATCAAGTCTACAACCTTCTTTAATGTGTATGGTCCAACCGAGTGTACTGTTGACGCCACGGTGCACGAGATCGAACTCTCATCGAGCGAGGCGTTGATCGGGCGCCCACTCGGCAACGTGCAAACCTACGCGCTCGACAGACACGGTCGTCCAGTGCCGCCTGGAGTTCACGCTGAATTATTCATCGGTGGTGCAGGTGTAGCTCGTGGATACCTGGCGGAACCCGACTTGACTGCCGAGCGATTCATTCCGGATCCCTTCAGTGGTAAAGCAGGCGCACGCTTGTATAGATCCGGTGATCGCGTGCGCTACCGCCCGAATGGAGACATTAGTTTCCTGGGACGTCTGGATCACCAGGTAAAAATTCGCGGGCACCGCATTGAACCTGGTGAAATTGAAGCCGCGCTGCAGAAGGATCCGCAGGTGCGTGAAGCAGTGGTCATCGAGAGAGACAAACGCCTGGTCGCCTACATAGTTCCCGAGCAGCAAGCGAGCCTGTCGTTGCCGGCGTTGCAAAAGAGTCTGCGGGAACAACTCCCGGATTACATGATGCCGGCCGGGTGGGTCGTGCTCGAAGAAGTACCGCTGACTCCAAACGGCAAAGTCAATCGTGCAGCATTACCCGACCCGGGAAGAATGCGACTGGACACGGGCCAGAGCTTCGTCGTTCCGCCGACACTGATCGAGGAAGCGATGGCGGCAATCTGGCGACAGGTGCTCGATCTGGAGCACATTGGCCGCGACGACAACTTTTTCTGGCTCGGTGGTCACTCACTCCTGGCGACTCAGATCGTTTCACGCATCCGCGAAAGTTTTCAGGTCGAACTGCCGGTGCGTAGTGTCTTCGAATCGCCGACGTTGGCAGAGTTGTCGAAACGCGTAGAGGCAATGATGCGATCCGGGACCAGCCTGGCTGCGCCTCCTCTCAAGCCTCTTTCGCACGATAACCGGATACCTCTCTCCTATGCTCAGCAGCGCCTGTGGGTTTTGGACCAGTTGATGCCGGGTAGCAACGCCTACAACATGCCGGCCGAGATCTCCTTAGACGCCGGGCTTAGCGCCGGCGCGTTAGAGCAATCGTTGAGCGAAGTGATGCGCCGGCATGAAGCTCTACGCACCACCTTTGCGCTCAGGGGCAGTCACCCGGTGCAGCAGATCAATCAGCCAGGGGCATGGAAGTTACCTCTGGTTGACTTACGCGGCTTGGACGTGGGCGAGCGCGCCGCAGTGACAGAGCGTTTACGACAAGAGTCGGCGCTGAGGCCGTTTAACCTCGAAGCTGGGCCATTGGTGCGGGCGGGGTTGATTCGTGTCGACGAGGAACAGTTGTTGTTCCTGCTGAACCTGCATCATGCGGTTACTGATGGTTGGTCCATGGGCGTGCTGCTGCACGAGGTCGAGACGCTTTACAATGCTTATTCGCGGGGCTTGCCGTCGCCGCTGCCAGAGTTGGAGGTGCAGTACGCCGACTATGCAAAGTGGCAACGCGAATGGCTGCAAGGCGAAATTCTGAAAGAAGAGGTTACCTTCTGGAGGCGCCAACTTGAAGGTGCGCCGACGTTGTTGGAGTTGGAAACGGATCATCCACGCCAGTTCCTCCGCACACTCCGCGGCGCGCATCACCCGGTGGTCTTCTCGGCAGAAGTTTCTCAATGGTTAAGAGAGTTTCACCGGCAGGAGGGCTCGACACTCTTTATGACGCTCATGGCCGGCTTCCACACCCTTTTATGGCGTTACACCGGACAGAATGAGATTTTAGTCGGCACACCCGTAGCTGGTCGCAGCCGCATCGAGTTGGAGCCGATGATCGGCTTCTTCGCCAACATGATTCCAATCCGAACCAGCTTCAGCAGTAATCCAACCTTCAGGGAATTGGTCAATCAGGTAAGAGAGGGGGCGCTCGCGGCCTACACGCATCAGGAGCTGCCGTTTGATAAGTTGGTGGAGGAGTTACAGCCCAGTCGCGCACCGGGCCGAAATCCGATCTTTCAGGCCATCCTCACTTTTAAAAATGCCGCACCACAAATGTCGATGGCGAAAGTAAGTATGCCAGCGGGAGTTCCCGTGAGTGCGGACGTTAAGTTTGATTTGGAGGTTCACCTTCAGGATACGCCGGGCGGCGTCACCGGCTCGTTTGTTTACAGCCCTGAGTTGTTCGAGCCGGCTTTCATCTCGCGAATGGTCTATCACTTCCAGAGATTGTTTGAGACGGCAATGATTGAGCCTGATCGCAAGTTGTCAACGCTTTCATTGCTGGACGAGGCAGAGTACGGCCAGGTGGTGGAGGAGTGGAACAACACCGCAGTACCTTTGCCGGAAGCATGCATCCATCAGATCTTCGAGCAGCAGGTAGTACAACATCCTGATGCTATAGCGATCGAGTTTGAACAGGAACAGCTTAGCTATCGCGAGTTGAACCAGCGAGCGGACAGGCTGGCGGGCCGACTACAGCGTGACGGTGTGCGAGCAGAAGTCTTCGTGGGCGTGATGCTGGAGCGCTCGGTGGAATTGTTCGTGGCGCTGTTGGGAATAGCAAAGGCAGGCGGCGTGTATGTGCCGGTTAACCTGACGGATCCGCCCAAACGCATCCAGTTCGTTTTGGAAGATGCAAGCGTGCAGGTGCTGTTGACGACGAGGCAAATCGCGAAGGACCTTGGGAAAACTGATCTCATGCAGGTGTATGTTGAAGACGAGGATGGTCCAACGACGATTGAGGAGGGTGCGTCGATTCCGCTTAGCAGCACCAGGCCGGACAACCTTGCTTACCTGATGTACACCTCGGGTTCAACGGGCATGCCTAAGGGCGTTGAGATCACGCATCGAAACGTGCTGCGGCTTGTAAGCGGCGCTAACTATGTTGACTTAAATTCAGAAGAGATCTTCATGCAGTTTGCTCCAGTCTCCTTCGACGCTTCTACATTCGAGATCTGGGGCTGCTTACTTAACGGCGCGCGCCTGGTAGTGTTTCCGCCTCACTTGCCGTCTCTCGCCGAGCTAGTGCAATTCGTCAACCAAAAGCAGGTGACAACGTTATGGCTGACCAGTGGACTATTCAATCAGCTAGTAGAGGGAGTTGTCAGTGGGCTGGGCGCGCTCAAACAATTGCTGGCAGGTGGCGAAGCACTGTCTCCGGCGCACGTTCGTAAAGCGTTGGACCAGGTGAACGATTGCAAGCTGATTAACGGTTATGGACCAACTGAGACGACTACTTTTGCCTGCTGCTATCACGTCCCTGCCGATTTTTCCGGGCCTTCAGTGCCGATCGGTCACCCGATTTCCAACACCACTACATACGTGCTCAATGCGATGCAGCCGGCCGGAGTTGGTGAACGAGGGGAGTTGTTCATCGGTGGTGAAGGGCTGGGACGCGGTTATCACAATCGTCCTGATTTAACTGCCGAGCGCTTCGTTCCTAATCCTTACGGCGTTGGACCAGGCGATCGGCTATATCGCACCGGTGACGCAGTTCGCTACTTGAACCAGGGCCTCATTCAATTTCTCGGCCGCGTTGACGATCAAGTCAAGATCAGTGGATACAGGATCGAGCCGCGCGAGATTGAAGCCGTGCTCTCAAGCCATCCAGCGGTAACAGCCGCGGTGGTCTTGGTGAGAGAGTTCACGCCCGGTGATAAATTCCTGGTCGCGTACGTGGTTGCCCAGTCTGAACTGGGACCGAACAGCGAGGAGTTGCGAGGTTATCTGAAGGAACGCCTTCCGGAATATATGGCGCCCTCGATATTAATGCTGCTCGAAGCTCTGCCGCTGACATCACACGGAAAGATAGATCGGGCCGCACTGCCTGAGCCGCAGTTCTCTCTCAATAGATCCGGCAGAGAATACGCGGCGCCGAGAAACGATCTGCAACAACAGTTGGTCGACATCTGGGAAGAGCTGTTCAAGCTTCATCCGATTGGTGTGAAGGACAACTTTTTTGAATTGGGCGGCCATTCGTTGCAGATGATCATGCTCGGCAGCAGGGTCGAGGAGAAATTGGGTAAGCGAGTGCCAATAGCCGATTTGTTTGCTGAACCCACGATCGAGCACCTGGCGGAAATGATTGGCCATGGCAAAGAGAGTCTCTTGCATTCATTAGTGGCGCCATTACAGACGAAAGGGACGAATCCGATTTTATTCTGTCCGCACGCCAGCGGCGGGAACGTTTGGTGTTACAGGGAGATGGTCCAATACCTGGGCGACGATCAGCCATTCTATGGCGTGCAACCGCGCGAGCCGGAAAACGGACTGGTGTATCACACCGACATCGAGGCGATGGCTTCGGACTATGTCAGGGCTATTCGCGGGTTTCAACCGTCCGGTCCGTATTGGCTGGGCGGGTGGTCCATGGGTGGAGTGATCGCATTCGAGATGGCCAGACAACTGCAACGACAGGGCCAGCAAGTAGCGATGCTCGCGATGATAGACGCACGGGTGCCGGATACTCAAGGAACAGAATTCAATTGGGGAGTTCTGCTCTCAATCTTTGCCTTGGATCTGGGACTGACTTACGAAAACCTCAGCACGACGATCGAAGAGACGACTGCCCGCCCACAGATGACACAGCTTCGCCAGGTATGGATGGACGCCCGACGGGCAGATCTTGTGCCGTCTGACATGACGCTGATCGAATTCCGCAAACTGTTCGACACTTTCAAACTCCACGCGAACACCATGCGTCGCTACCGGCCGGCAGAGTTCGAGGGCCGCATCACGTTGTTCAGTGCCGAACAGGAGCACGCCAAACATCTGGGTCCTTTGAAAGGATGGGACAAATTCGCTACGGGAGGCGTGGACATCCACATCATCCCCGGCGATCACTTCTCAATGGTCAAAGAACCTCACGTGCAGGTTTTGGCAGAGCGTTTGCGCAGTTGCATTCACGACACACTACAAAGAGTGGCGCACTAAATCATTGTTGGACACGGTCAATACCTGCCGCAGTGATACTGACCTCATCCAACTGCGACTCCTGACTTTTAAGGCTGTTCGACGCGGTGAACGAATGTATCTCACCGAATACCGGAAAGAAGTCCGGGAACTTCAGCTGGCACAACTTCATTGTCACTTTACTGAGCGCCTCAGCGCTTTGAAACTCGGGCATGGGCCAACGCACCGTAATTTCATTCAAGTCGTCAAGGACAGCTTCACCCGGCAGAGTAATGTCCCAAGTGCTCCACTCGGTGCTAATAGTCATTTCACCCTGTGGTTCGCCGTTTAGTGTGATCGTGATCTGTCCTTCTCCACGCCCTGGTTTGGGTAAGCGGCACGTCAGGCAAAGGTTGACTGCGCAACCCGCCTCACCGACAAAGACGAACCGCGACTCGGGCCAGTAGGCCCTGAAGTAGCGTATGTCGTAAGGCAGGCGGTAGCTGTCCCACGTCAGTGCTTCCACCTCCTGAGCTTGCTCGGATGCAGAGTGATAGTAGTAACTCAGCAGATCGATCTCACGAAGCTTAACGCTGTGTTCCTCCCGGCGGAGCCGCTTGAGCCGCTCCTCAGCTTCGATTCCAACGTCCTCGAGCGCATGGACCATTGCTCGCATGAGCAGTTTGTCGAGCCGTTTGTTGTTGGTGCGGAATAAATAACGATGGATCAGCGGCGACCCCAGATGAATGATCTGTTTTTCCGCTTCACTCATGCGTAGCGGAACCGCCTTTTGATTCTGAAGATCGATGTAATTGAGCATTAGCTCGGCGACATGCGGTGAGTAGCTCAGCGCTCGCGCGCAGAAATGATGGACCATGTCATACGACTGCCACCAGTGTGCGTCGTGGATCGCGGCGAGGAATGAGGCTTCCGCTTCAATCTTCGGCGGCGGCGCGATTTGATCGTTCACCAGCGCGTACCACGACACCTCAACTTCCTTTAATGAGCGCAACACACATGAAGCAGCCGCGCCCATTGTCACGCGAATCCCTTCTGTAGTCAGGTGACAATAGTCCAGGAACAGACGCCGGTCGGGTATTCCGCCATTCAGATACTCCTTAAAGAGGGCGGGCAAGTCGACTACTTGCTGCCCGTGTCTGGCCATTTCCTCACGCATCATCTTCTGCGTCACTGAGTAAGGCTTCGGCATGTAGACTATGGACGAGTCCCAGCATTGCGCGTCACGCGCCAGTTCCAAATACTTCCTTTCACCCTCGACGTCATTCACCAGTCGCCGGCAATCCGCAAGAATGTAAAGTCCCCCAACGCAGACCCCCTCGTCGATGGTGATCATTTTCTGCCCGAGTTTTTCGGCCGTAGCAGGATCGCCATTGCTCAATGCGCTGTGAGCTTCTTCGTAAAGATTGAGCCATTCTCGGTTCAAGTCCCCGGGGAGGTATGGCGCATTCGTTACCGGATCGCGCCACTCCCCGAGGTTGTTTTCGGGAATGATCCAAACGAGTGGAACGTCACTGTTTTTGTACTCTGAGGCGACGTCGCTCACGACCCGTCTTCCCATCCGATCGATATATTCCTCGCTAATCCGCTTCAGCCCGCTCATACCTTCGTTCGCCAAGACCTGATCCAATTCGGCGATATTGGAGAACAATGGCGCGGAAACGTCCCAGTTATTACCGGCGAAGATTATTGCCATATCCGGCTCGAGTTGGAGAGCAGCGAGGGCGAGTTCTCTCACCTTGTAGTCAAGGCTGGTTCGCGCCAGGTCGAGCACTTCGACCTCACCTTTTCCGAATTGATCATCGAGAATCATCTGCAAGGCTAAAGCTGGAGTAAAATCCGGATCGTAAAGATATCCGCGCGCCACGGACTCGCCCATGAACACTATGCGGCGCTTGGATCCCTTCGGCTCGATGCGGCTGATATTGGCCCAGTAATGCCACGCGTTGCTCATCTCCAACCGGCGAACAAAGCAGGTCTTGCCGTCTTCCACTCTCCGCTCCCAGATCCCGATGTGTTTAGACTCTCTGGGCGGCACACCTGGCTCGGCTACGTACATCGAGCTAGAGGCATTACTCACCAGAGCTTTTACGGCGTCGTCATTTTCTTCTCCAATCAAACCGGAGAGCTGTAGCAGGCGGACCATTTGCGCCGCATCGTCGGAGGCTGCGGTCCTGGCGATGCGGTTGGCTAAAGATTTTAAAGACTCAGGCGGGCGTTGCATGTGGTGAGCTTTATCAGAATAATCATGTAATCATGTCTAATGCTGAAATCCTGTAAAACAATCGTTTGTACATGTACCTGTAAAGTTTATCTTAACAGGATTAACATGATTTCAGTGGGGAGATCCCAGGCTAGTTGTTTACTTCGCTCACAACGTGAATAGTAGAAATGTATTTTAGGATGGTGGGAGGATCTGGAATGGTCATTAACAAGATCTTTATCGGAAGTTCTAACGAAGCTGAGAAGTTGGCAGAAGCCGTAGGAGAAATGATCGACCACCACGACGGCACGAAAGCTGTTTTGTGGAGAACCTTGTTTCCTGCCGGCAACATTCTGCTCGAGCAAATTGAACGCCTGCCTAACGAGATCGCCGGCGCCATACTGCTGGCGACCCCGGATTTGAAATGCAGCAGAAACGAAGAACCCTTCTCCGCACCGGTTGCCAACATCGTGTTTGAGTACGGCTACCTGTCGGCTCGACTTGGTCGGAGACGAGTATCCATCCTGCAATTCGACGAAGTTGCTTTGCCATCAGATCTTCAGGGCGTCAGGATTATCAAAGACAACCAGCGCCGTTACCAGAAAGGCGCAGTTTTCCCTTTGCTCGAGAGCACGAAAAGGGATCTCCAGCAATGGCTCGATCAATTGCCTCGGCTGACGTCAGGACTCTCGCCGATAACTCAAGTTCACGGCTACTCTGGAACATGGAATGTGCGCAACCGGTTCACGCGTTGGCGTAAGCTCGACCTGCGAAATGGAGACAGCGTGTATTTTAATGGCAAGACCTTTCTTATGTTTCAGAGTGACGGCACAAGGGGTACCGGCGTCCAGATAGGCAAACTCCATATCGCCATCGGTCAATACAGAGTCACACGAGAGGTCGTCAACGAGGTTCTTAAGGCGGAGATCAAAGATGACGGAACGGTGCAGCTGCGACTGAGACTGATTCGGAGCCGGATTGTACCCGGTTCGGAGGCGGGCGCTGAGAACGCCGACTCTAAACTTCGGGAGGATCTGGGAAACATTGAATTTCCTCTTGTACTGAGACCCGATGGAGATGAAGTTGCGACGTTACGCGGACCACATGAGTTTGAAAGGGAAGCCGATGAGAAGCTGCAGCTCGCGGACGAGAAGTTTCAGCACTTTGGACTGTTCGAACCACCCGGCCTTGAGGCCTAACGCGCATGCAGCCTCTTAGGGCAGGTTCAGCGTCTGCGCGGACGTATGTTCGTAGCTCAACCGCCGGGCTAAACGTGGAGCGATTGTAGTTTTGTCAGAGTATCGACAAAAACGACGTGACAAGTTTGTCACCGAATGAGAAACGGCAGGCCTTTCGACCTGCCGTAACCCAGCCCTTCTTTCGTTCGAAGTCGAGGAGGATTGCGTTCAGCTCTCGAAATTGCATCCCGAGTTCTGTTCTCAACGTGTCGATTAGTACAAGGTCCATGTGAGTTGGACCACCTAAATCGTAGATCTTTCGTAAACACTAAACGGTCCTTTTCTGCCATCTGCATTTTTAGAAGCTCCTCGGCCGCGATGATTCCTTGCGCGGTGATTCGAACGATGAGGTTCCTATACTCCAGCCAGCCCCTACCCTTCATACCAAGTTCGCGAACAATCGGATAGAAGTCCGTACCTACATCCGACAACTGTTCCAACTCCATAGTGTGAACGTGAGGACCTTTCGTTGTGTGCAGTTCGTACAGAGTTAGCAAAAACCAGGTTCCGCTTTTCTTCGAGTGGGAGCATGAGGTCCAAATATAAGACAAAGCCTTCTGGCAGAGAAGTCTCTTAACAGAGTCTGACGGATTGCTAATCTTGTTTTGTACGCTGCCTCCAAACTCGATCGTGCTGTGCTGCGTGAAGCACGCCGAAAACTACTATTGCATCGGGCCGAACAATGAAGAAAATGCGATAAGGAAACCGTCGAGTGAGAACCCGACGAACCGTTGGACTCCGACGAACACGTGTAAAGGATTCAGGATTCTTTAATGCCCGTGCAATACCCGAATGTACTTCGGTTATAAGCTCCGACCCGAGACCTGGCTCGCGGCTGTCATACCATAGAGCGGCATCAGTGATGTCAGCCTCCGCTTCTGGCCTGACGATTACGCGTCGGTTCATCCGTTAGGCCGCCGGGTCAGGCGGGTTCGGATTCGGCCCTCAACTTCTTCCCATGTGCTACCGGCGTCCGGATCTTTTGCGTAGGCTGCAAGACGAGCTTCGAGTATCGCTTTTTCGTGGACCGTTAACGGTTCTTCGTCGTCAAGCCAATCATCGCTGTCGAGTTCAGCCAATCTTAAGCGGATTTCTTGGCGCTCCGTCCTTGTGAGTTTTGGTAGTTCTTCGAGGATTTCAGTTTTGCTCATGACTGCATGATAAATATCCTATTGCCTACACGCAAAGGTCAATCGTTTTTTAAACTGTGGCCGGACCGCGGCGTGGAGAGCTACTAAAGCTCCGTTGGTCGAATGTGGACTTCGTCTGAATCTCATCAACTTCACAGAGACAAAGACCAACAGGGATCGCGCTGTCCCAATGGAGCCGATTGCTTGTGAAGCTCTATTGGGGTTGAGCCAGCAAATTGGTGACGGAGAATATGTTTTTACGAATCCTGACACTGGAACGCTGTACACGGATGTTGAGAGGTCCTTTTCCGCAGCGTGTCGGGAAGCGGGCATTACCAACTTCACATTTCATGACTTGCGCCATACGTTCGGTACTCGCTTAGCGGATGCTGGCGTTGACGTTGTGAAGATCAAAGAGTTGATGGGACATGCGTCGATTGTGACAACCATGCGTTACATACGCCCACCGATCAAGGGAAGCGTGGTGCGATCGTCGTCTTGTCAGAGTATCGACAAAAACGACGTGACAAGTTTGTCACCGAATGAGAAACGGCAGGCCTTTCGACCTGCCGTAAGTTATTGCTAATTCTGGTGAGCCGTGGAGGGCTCGAACCTCCGACCCGCTGATTAAGAGTCAGCTGCTCTACCAACTGAGCTAACGGCCCATGGCGATTCAGTACATCTACGCAACCGAACCCGCAACGGCGCAAAATATACCACACGACCTTG
>JAICGZ010000208.1 GCA_025922875.1 Pyrinomonadaceae bacterium | reverse complement strand
GAAGTGATCATGAACGCCTTGCCTGCTCTCGGCCGCGCCAACGTCGCCTTGCAGAAGATCGAAGCGATGGGACTCTCATTGGCGGCTGAGAGTGTTGAGCGTTCCACTACTATAAGTTCGCCTAGCCACGATTATCAGAGTTTGAAGTTGGAAGGCGTCACCCATTCTTACGATAGTGAAGACGGAGATGGATTCAAGCTTGGTCCTGTTGATTTGAGCTTTCGACCCGCTGAACTCGTTTTCCTGGTCGGCGGCAACGGCAGTGGTAAGACAACACTCGCCAAAATTCTTACCGGTTTGTATGCACCCGATCAGGGAGCAGTGTATCTCGACGGTGAGAAGATCACAGACGAGACGCGCGATCAGTACCGGCAGCTCTTTGCGGCAGTGTTCTCTGACTTTCACCTGTTCGAGAGTTTACTTGGGTTAAATGCCGGCGCTTTGGATCAGCAGGCGCTTCAGTACCTGCGCCGCTTGCAACTCGATCGCAAAGTGCAGGTGATTGAGGGAGTGCTTTCGACTACGGACCTGTCGCACGGTCAGCGCAAGCGGCTTGCGTTGCTCACCGCGTATCTCGAGGATCGTCCTTTCTATGTTTTCGACGAGTGGGCGGCAGATCAGGATCCACTCTTCAGAGAGATCTTCTATCTACGCCTGCTACCGGAGCTCAAGGCAAGAGGAAAGACAGTGCTTGTTATCAGTCACGACGATCGGTACTTTCACGTGGCTGATCGAATTCTCAAATTGAACTACGGCAAGATGGAGCAGGAAATTCTGACCGCTTTAAAATCGTCTGTAGTTGCGAGCAGCTAAACAAATGGTACCGGAGAATCAATTAAATGCCGCCCCGCCCGTGTTCGTTCTGTCATGCGAACGCTCAGGTTCGACTCTGCTGCGTTACATCATCGACACGCATCCGCAAGTTTGTAGTCCGGCCCACCTTCATCTCGGGCAGCTTTGTCGCAGCCTCTTCACGTCGCTCTTTTACTCGCTGGGGCAGACGATGCAGGTGACGGATGAGACAACGCGCGAGCGGCTTGTAGCCGTTGAGACGCGGCGCATTGTGGATGAGTTCATGGGCCGGTACGCACAGGCTAAAGGCAAACAGATGTGGTGCGAGAAGACCACGGAAAACTTGCAGTACCTGAGGTTCCTCCGCGATGTTTTTCCCGACGCCCGGTACATCTGTCTTTATCGCAATTGCATGGACGTGGTCCACTCGAGTATCGAATGCAGTCGTTTGGGTTTTATGCCGGAGCTCGCTCCGTATGTACAGAAAAGGCCCGACAACATCGTCGCGGCAATGGTGGATAGCTGGGTTGAGAAAACTACGACTTTGCTCGAGTTTGAGCTGGCGCATGCTTCGGAGTGCTTTCGCGTCAAGTACGAGACTCTGGTTGCTGATCCGTCGCAAACGTTGTCTGCGATGTTCGCTGCGCTTGGGCTAGGCTGGGATGAAGAGCTTCTCAACGCCGTCTTTTCGACTCCGCACGATCAAGGCTCGGGAGATAGAAAAATTCTTTTCACGAAAAAGGTTGACACCGGATCGATTGGACGCGGCTCGACGATTTCGCGATCAAGCATACCCGACGATCTGTTCGAGAAGATGAATCGTTTGCTGGCGCGACTCGAATACCCGCTGGTTGGAGACGATTGGGATAACGCGCCCTCACCCTATGTGCCGGCGGAAGTCACGACTAAAGAAATCGAAACGGTTTCAAACGTTGACGAGGTGTTCCGCGACTACATCTCGCAGTTGTCGAAGAATGGGAACGCAGCATTGCAGGGAGTTAACGGCAGATGCAAATTTGAGGTTGATGGTGGAGGCACATGGATGTTAACGCTGCGCGAGTCGCAGGTCATGGCTGAAGCCGTTGAAGGGGAAGCAGATTGCACGGTGCGGATTTCAGCGGCCGACCTGCTCGAGCTTGTCAACGGCAGACTCAACCCCATTGCTGCATTCGATCAAGGGAAAATTCACGTGATGGGCGATTACGATTTAGCGAACAAGGTAGGTCAATTACTCTTCGGCGCGTAAAGACTGAGACTTTTCGGCGTTACGACGACATTACAGTAGAAACGCAACATTTGGGCAGTGGCCTTATTGTTATCATGATCAGGACGCACTATGCATTATCCCTCTCCTCGTCCGGTTGAGACTGAGAGCAAATTATCTACTTTAATCGATCTCCTCCGCTTCAGAAGCCTTAACGAGCCAACGCTCACGGCTTACAGTTATCTCGCGGACGCGGAAGATGAGACGTCGAGCATTACTTACGGCGAGCTTGATCGGCGAGCTCGGGCTGTTGCCGCTGTGTTGCAACGTAAAGGTTGGCAGCACGAGCGGGCGTTGTTGCTCTATCCGCCGGGTCTCGACTTCATCGTTGGCTTCTTTGGTTGTCTCTATGCAGGCACGGTCGCCGTTCCTTCAACTCTGCCACAGACGAAGCGCGGAGTAGCGCGCTTACAGATCATTGCCGGCGATGCGCAGGCTGCCTGCGTATTAACTACACGACAGGTTTTATCAAGACTCGGGCGTGAGCCGTGGGCGCGTAGCGTCAATTGGTTGGCGAGTGATGCCATCGCAGAGAACGAGGCTGCGTACTGGCGCGAGCCAACGACGAATAGCGATGCGCTCGCATATCTCCAGTACACGTCCGGCTCGACATCGACGCCGAAAGGCGTGATGGTGACGCACGCTAACGTCCTCGAAAACTCAGCTTACATTCGACACGGATTCGAACATGGTCCAGAAAGCGTGTCGCTCTCATGGCTGCCGCATTTTCACGACATGGGGTTGGTTGATGGAATCATTCAACCACTTTACAGCGGCTTCACGGGGCTGCTCATGTCGCCGGTGGCGTTACTACAAAATCCGGCCTCCTGGCTACAAGCGATCTCGCGCTATCGCGTGACGCACAGTGGTGGTCCAAACTTCGCCTACGATTTGTGCGTGCGCCGCATCGACGAAGCTCAACGCGCGTCACTGGACCTCAGCACCTGGAGCGTCGCTTACAACGGCGCCGAACCTGTGCGCTACGAGACGCTTGAAAGATTTGTCGCTCGGTTTGCACCGTGCGGTTTTCGCCGGGAGGCGTTCTATCCAGCCTACGGATTGGCCGAAGCGACATTGAAAGTCACTGGCGGCCGGCGATCAGACGCTCCCGTATATTGCACAGTTCAAGCTGCCGCATTAGAGAGCCACCGAGTTGTGTTAGCAGAAGCCGGTGCGTCCGGCTCGCGAACACTTGTTGGTTGCGGTCGTGCTGCGCTCGGCACCGAAATCGTTATCGTGAATCCCGAATCGTCCCTTCCTTGCGCTCCGGATGAGGTGGGTGAAATCCGGGTTTCTGGACCAGGAGTAGCAGCGGGTTACTGGAACAGGGCAGACGAAACCGAGCGCACCTTCCACGCAAAAGGAGGTTTCCTTCGTACCAGCGATCTGGGGTTCGTTCTCAACGACGAGTTGTTCGTAACCGGGCGGCTGAAAGATCTGATCATCATCCGTGGCCGTAACCACTACCCGCAGGACATTGAGGCTGCGATGCAGCATTCGCACGCGGCACTCAAACCTGACGGCGGCGCAACGTTTTCCATTGAGCTCGAGGCCGAAGAGCGTCTGGTGGTGGTCCATGAGATTGAGAAGCGTCGTACCAGCGAAGCGCCTGAGATCATCGAAGCGATTCGTGAAGTAATCGCTGAGGAGTTTGAGATACAGCCCGCGGCGATAGTGCTGATTAGGTCCGGCACTCTTCCGAAAACGTCCAGTGGCAAAGTGCGCCGCGCCGCTTGTAGAGAAGCTTTTCTGGCCGGCAGCTTGAGAGCGATTGCGTCGTGGCGTACTTCGGCGACTGACGATCGGAAACAATTGTTACCGGTCGCGCCTGACGAGCTAAACGCGGAAACGGTCGCGCAATGGCTGTGTTCGCTGTTGCAACGAAGACTCAATATCGAGTGGCCGGACGTCAATCAGCCGATTGCTCGCCATGGTATCGACTCTTTACTGGCCCTTGAATTCGTATATGCAGTCGAGACGAGCCTCGGCGTAAAGCTCCCATTGACGAGCTTTCTGCGGAATTCCACTATTGCTGACCTCACCAGCAGGATATTGGCTGAACTCGTGCGTCTCGAACACGCGCCTTCGCATGTTGCAAGTGTGGAGCACACGAGTGAGCATCCTTTGTCTCACGGGCAGCAGGCGCTTTGGGCCCTTCAACACGTCTCACCGGAAAGCACCGCATATAACGTCTCTGCCGCGGCTCGCCTTACTGGGGAGTTGGATCTCAGCGCCTTGCGCCGTGCGTTCGCTAAGCTGGTCCAGCGCCATCCGCTATTACGCGCAAACTTTCCTTCTCGCGGCGGTGCGCCTGTGTGCGTCATACATGAACGGGATGAGATCTCCCTTCGCGTTGAAAATGCAGTGGATTGGACCGAGGATGCGTTGCGCAATCGTTTGCAGGTGGATGCATGGACCAGCTTCGATCTGGAGAGCGGGCCGTTGCTGCGAGCCGTCCTGTTCCAGAGGTCTGCGCGCGAGTACGTTTTGTTGCTCAGCGCGCACCATATCATTGTTGACTTCTGGTCACTCGGAGTTTTAATCCGCGAACTGGGCCAGTTGTATGAAGCGGACGTCGAAGAGGCGGCTTTTCATCCGCCAGGTGTTAGACCCTATTCGGAATTCGTCCGCCAACAGTCAGAACTGCTCCGCGGTCCCGAGGGTGAACGTTTAAGAACGTACTGGCTTCAGCATTTGGCGGGAGCGTTACCTGTGCTCGAGTTGCCGGCGGATCGCGCGCGTCCTTTGGTTCAGAATTATCGTGGCGCGTCAGTGTCAGTCAGATTGGACCAGCAATTGACGGAGCGGTTGAAGCAGCTTGCTGTGAGTCATGAAGTCACTCTATTCACGACGCTGCTCGCCGCGTTTCAGGTGTTGCTGTACCGGTATACGGGCCAGGAAGAGATCCTCGTCGGTTCGCCCTCGTCCGGCCGTGCATCAGCGGAATTCGCGGGAACCATTGGCTACTTCGTCAATCCGCTAGTGCTGCGAGCGAAGATTTCAGGCGCGAAATCGTTTTGGGATTTTCTCTCTGATACGCGCCTGACGGTCCTCGCAGCCCTGGAACATCAGGATTATCCCTTCGGTCTATTAGTCAGGCAGTTGCAGCCTGAACGCGATCCCGCGCGCTCACCTCTTTTTCAGGTGATGTTCGCATTTCAGAAAACACATTCGCACGAGGAAGAGGGACTTGCTGCGTTAGCACTGGGGACCAGCGGAGTCAGCTTGAGGCTCGGCCGTTTGTCGCTGGAATCAATGGCATTGGACCAACGTGCCGCACAGTTTGATCTGTCGCTGACGATGGCCGAACTTAATCACGAGTTGCTTGCGTCGTTCGAGTACAACATCGACCTGTTTGACCCGGTAACGATCGAGCGTTTGGCTGAGCATTTCAGAATCCTGCTTGAAAGTATAGTCGCCGATCCATCTCTTTCCGTATCAAAGCTTCCGCTGCTCTCAGCCGGCCAGATGCATCAGCTCTTGTACGAATGGAATGACACTCATGAAGAATTTCGACCGTTTGCGAGCGTGCACGAACTGTTTGAGCAGCAGGTGGCGCGCATGCCCGATCAAACGGCCGTTGTGTCTGAGCGGGAAACGTGGAGCTATCGCGAGTTGAATGAACGGGCGAACCGCGTAGCCCGTTATCTGCGCGCGCGTGGCGCCGGAGCGGACGTCACGGTGGCCATCTGTGTTTCACGCTCGCCGGCGCTGCTGGCTTGCGTGCTTGGCGTGCTCAAGACAGGCGGCGCCTACATACCACTCGACCCGTCGTATCCGAAAGAGCGTCTAGCGCTGTTGCTCGAAGATAGTGGCACGTCGCTTGTGCTCACCGAACAGAGGTTTGCAGAATCGCTCGGCTCATCTAACGCACGACTGATACTGCTCGACACTGATGGACCCGCGATCGACGCGGAAAGTGACGCCGCTCTATCACCCGTCTCCGCAGCTGAAAATCTCGCGTACATAATCTACACATCGGGTTCCACAGGAACGCCCAAAGGTGTGATGGTCCAACACGGCGCCTTAGCGAACTACATTCGCGCCGCGTGTGTGGCGTACAGGATGGTGCCGGAAGATCGCATTCTCCAATTCTCGTCGTTCAGTTTCGACGCCAGCGTCGAAGAGATTTTCGTTTGTCTGACAAGCGGCGCGACTCTCGTCCTGCGCGATGGCGACACCCCAAAGGAGCCTGCGGAGTTTCTGCAAGAGTGCCGGGAAAAGAAATTAACGGTGCTGGATTTGCCCACTGCTTACTGGCACGAACTGGTTGCACACCTGACTGGCGGCGATTGGGCCAGGGCGAGCGACTTGCGACTAGTCATCATCGGCGGAGACAAGGCGCTGTCTGAACGAGTCGAACAATGGCGCAGAGAAGTTGGACCACGCGTCCGCCTCGTGAACACGTATGGACCTACGGAAGCAACCATCGTTGCCACGATGTGCGATCTCGAAGGATCTCGGGCGACGACGAACGTTTCGATCGGCCGGCCTGTGGCTAACACGCAGGCGTACATCCTGGACCACGAGCTACAGCCATTGGTTGCCGGCGCACGCGGTGAGTTGTACCTCGGCGGCGCGAACATCAGCCGCGGCTATCTCGGCGATCCGGCATTGACAGCGGAGAAGTTCATTCCCGATCCGTTCAGCCTCGCGCCGGGTGCGCGGCTCTACCGCACCGGTGATTTGGCGCGCTGGAGACACGATGGACAGATCGAGTTTCTCGCACGTGTTGACCAGCAGGTTAAGATTCGCGGCCATCGCATCGAGCCGGCCGAGATAGAAGCCGCGCTGCTACGCCACAAAGCGGTGAGAGGTGCAGCTGTTGTCGCGCGTGAAGATGCGAATGGTGAGCGGAGATTGCTGGCTTATGTGGCTGCCGGTAAGAAAAGGGCAGTGACGGCTTCGGAGTTGCGGAGCTTTTTAACGGATCTTTTGCCGAAGCACATGATGCCGGCGAGCTTCACGGTGTTGGAAACCTTGCCGCGTTTGCCAGGTGGCAAGGTGGATCGCCGTTCCTTGCCGGCGGCCGCTGAGCCCACTGGCGCGGATAGCTCTTACGTTGCGCCACGTACTGCGGTCGAACGTGTGCTGTGCGATCTCTGGACTGAAGTTTTGAAGCTGGAACGAATTAGTATCCACGATAACTTTTTTGAACTCGGCGGCGATTCGATTCTCAGCATCCAGGTGGCGGCGCGCGCTCGTCTCGCAGGTCTTCAACTATCACCGAGCCAAATGTTCCAGCATCCCACTCCGGCAGAGTTGGCTTCGGTCGCCGCGACAGCGCGCACGACTCACGATACGCAGGAAACGATTACAGGCGATGTGCCGCTGACACCTATTCAGCGCTGGTTCTTCGAGCAGGACTTTTCAATTCCCGAGCACTGGAACATGGCTGTGTTGCTGGAAGCGCGCCGGAGGCTTGATCCTGACCTGTTGCACCAAGCGTTCGCACATCTCGTTCATCATCACGACGCGTTACGGCTGCGGTTCGTCAACATGCCTGATGGCTGGCGGCAATTCATTCCGACGACCGATCCAAGTGAAGACATACTCCGCGTCGTCAACTTGTCTGACGTCGCCGAGCATGAACAACGCTCTGCCTTAGAGACGATTACAGACGAGACACAAGCTCAGCTCGATCTCGCAAACGGCGTGTTGTTGCGCGCGGTGTTGTTCGAACCTGGGGAAGGTCAGCCGCAACGTCTGTTCGTTGTTATCCATCATCTTGTCGTCGATGGCGTTTCGTGGCGAATCCTTTTGGAAGATCTGGGCCACGTTTACCGCGAGTTGCAGCGCGGCGAGTCCGTCAGCCTTCCGCCGAAGACTACCTCTTTTGCGCGCTGGGCGAAATTGCTGGCTGAGTATGCGCATTCCGAACAAGTTCAAAGCGAACTGCAGTACTGGACTGAGTTGTCTGCAAAGCGCGTCAAGCCACTCCCGATCGATTTCCAAGATGGAAGCAATATCGAGGCTGAGTCTTGCACGGTCACCATTGCGCTCGAGACAGGCGAAACGCGAGCGCTGTTACGGGACGTCGCCCAGGGGTACGGCACGCACATTAACGACGTCTTGTTAACTGCTTTGCTTGACGCCCTCTCGCATTGGACCAGCCAAGAGGCAATCCTGATCGAGCTTGAAGGACACGGGCGCGAGGATCTTTTCGACGACGTAGACCTCTCGCGGACCCTAGGCTGGTTTACCAGCGCGTTTCCCGTCTTGCTGGAGACGAAAGCCAATCTCTCCTCGACCGCGGCTTTGCAGTCGGTCAAGCAGCAGTTGCGGCGTGTCCCCAGACAAGGTGTTGGTTACGGCTTGCTGCGTTATCTCAACGACGATACTGAATTGGCGCGGCAAATACGCCGCCTGCCTGAGCCGGAAGTTAGTTTTAATTACCTGGGCCAGTTGGACCAGATGCTGGACGACTCAGCGCTCTTTTCTCTGGCGCAGGCCTCTTGCGGCCGCACTCGTCATCCGAGTGCACGCCGCAGCCAGTGGCTCGAGATCAATGCCTACGTGAGCGACCAGCAATTGCGGGTCGACTGGATTTACAGTACCGGGTTTCACCAGCACCGCACGATTGAAAATCTCGGCCAGCGTTTCCTGAAAGCGTTACGAACCATCATTAGTGATTGCCGCGAGCAACACACAAATGAAGCGAATGAGTTTGAAGATATTTACCCGCTTTCACCGCTTCAGCAGGGCATGCTCTTTCACAGTGTGTACACGCCGGGATCGACGATCTACATCGGCCAGTTGAGTTTCGCGCTTCAGGGAAATGTCGACGTGGCGGCTTTCACGCAAGCCTGGCGACGCGCTGTCGCTCGTCACCCAATCCTGCGTAGTTCCTTCATCTGGGAGAACCTCGAAGAACCATTGCAGAGAGTCAGCCGCAAAGCTGAGGCGCCTCTAGAAACATTTGATTGGCGCAAGCTTCCAAAGATGGACCAGGAGGACCGTCTAAACGTCCTGGTAGAAGAGGAACGGCGCCGTGGATTCGATCTGACAGTCGCTCCATTGATGCGTCTAAAGCTGATTCAACTCAGCGAGCAGTCGTACCGGTTTATCTGGACTCAACATCATCTATTGTTAGACGGATGGTCCATAGCGCTTCTGCTCAAGGAAGTTTTTGCTGACTATGCAGACTTGTGTCGAGGCGTTTACAGGGAAGCACCGCCTGGTCGCGATTATCGAGATTACATTGCATGGCTGCGACGGCAGGACGTCTCGCGCGCAAAATCGTTCTGGCATTCTTATCTCGACGGTTTCGTCGCGCCAACCTCACTGGTGGTGGACCACGCACCAGCCGATCCGGGACGCGAACCTGACACAAAGCGTTTGCGCGCTCGTCTTTCGCAAGCCGCGAGCGAACGCTTGCGCGCATTCGCGCGACAGCACCAGTTGACGTTGAGCACGTTGTTCCAGGGCGCATGGGCGCTTCTGCTTAGCGGTTACAGCCGCGAAGCCGATGTTGTTTACGGCGCGACTGTCGCGGGACGTCCGGTTAGGTTCGCGGGCGTCGAACGGATGGTCGGTCTCTTTATCAACACGCTTCCGGTGCGCGTTCGTGTAGACCCCGCGATGCCGGTTGTCGCGTGGTTAAAGCAGATTCAAGCCGAACAGGTCGTTTCGCGCGAATACGAGCATAGTCCACTAGTCGAGATACAGGCCGTGAGCTCTGTGCCACGCGGCGTGCCGCTGTTTGAGAGTTTGCTGGTGTTCGAAAATTACCCGTTGGATGTTCGCGTGTTTGGTGAAGGCGCCAATATCCAGGCAAGTAATGTGTGGTGGTTCGATCAGACTAACTATCCGCTCACGGTTGTAGCGACGCCCGGACCCGAGTTGTCAGTGGAGATTCTCTACGACGCGCATCGTTTCACTGTAGACGTGATCGAGCGGATGCTTGGTCACCTGCAGACTGTCCTTGAAAGTTTCACTGTGGATTCGGTTCGATCGGTTGCACAGATCTCACTCGTCACCGATAGCGAACGATCGGTGCTGCTGGCGCAATGGAATGACACACGAAAGGATAGCCCGTCGTTGGGCCGCAGCGTTCACCGGATTTTTGAGGAGCAGGCCCGGAAAACCCCCAATCGAATCGCGCTGGTATGCGGTAGTGAGCAACTGACCTACGCTGAGCTGAATGCACGCGCAAACCGTCTGGCGCGATACCTGTTGCGCAACGGAGTTGAGACGGAATCACGCGTGTGCATCTGCCTCGAGCCCGGTGTCGAGCTGATTGTCGCAGCGCTTGGCGTGTTGAAAGCCGGCGCGGCTTACGTTCCACTCGATCCGGCATATCCCGATAGCCGTCTGGCTTTCATGCTTGACGATTGCGGGGCTCGCGTGTTGTTGAGCGAGAGTCGTTTGCTTGCTGGTCGAGTGCCTTCAGATGATGTGACTGCCTTATGTCTCGACGAGAAGCGCGCCGAAATTATGCGTGAGTCGCCGGACGATCCGGCCGTGACCGTTTCCGGTGACAACCTGGTCTACGTCATCTACACGTCAGGCTCGACAGGACGTCCGAAGGGAGCCGGCGTTACTCATAACGGGTTCGTCAATCTCGTCCATTGGTTTGTCTCTGAGTTTGGGTTAACCGAACGCGAACGGGTCCTGATCATCTCGTCGTTCAGCTTTGATCTGACGCAGAAAGACCTGTTCGCGCCGTTGATGACGGGCGGACAACTGCACTTTCCAACATCGGTCCTTTACGACCCGGCGGAAATCGTTAAGACCATCTCAGCAGACCAGATCACATTGATTAACTGCACACCCAGCGCTTTTTACCCGCTGGTCGAGACGGCTGGACCAGGCTTTCAGAAGCTGGCCTCCCTTAAAAACGTCTTTCTTGGCGGCGAACCGATCAACGTGTCGCAGTTACGTGAGTGGTCCACGCACTGCAATACGGAAGTTGTAAACACTTATGGGCCAACTGAAGCCAGTGACGTGTGTTCCTCGTTTCGAGTGGCCGATATCGAGCATGCGACGAGCGTTCCTCCGATCGGAAAACCAATCGATAACGCCGAGCTGTTGGTTCTGGACCAGGGTTTGAACCTTGTTCCGGCGGGCGTCGCGGGAGAGTTGTGCGTGGGAGGTATCGGTGTTGGCAGAGGTTACCTGAACGACCCGTCCACGACGGCCGAACGTTTCGTTCCTCATCCGTACAGCTCCGTGCCCGGCGCGCGGCTCTACCGCACCGGAGACTTAACGCGGCACTTGCCTGACGGAAACATCGAATTTCTCGGCCGTCTCGATCATCAGGTCAAGGTGGCCGGCTATCGTATCGAGCTTGGTGAAGTAGAGTCGGTGATGGTCCAACATCAAGCCGTGAAGGAATGCGTGGTCGTTGTGCGGAACGATGCGCATGGCAATGCGCGTCTGATTGCTTACGTTGTCCCGGAGCAGTCGCTGGATGTCTCTGCGCTGCGGCGTTATTTAGCTGACCGTTTGCCGGCGCACATGATCCCTTCGCTGTTC
>JAICGZ010000207.1 GCA_025922875.1 Pyrinomonadaceae bacterium | reverse complement strand
TCACCGTGCCGCCGGGGCTGGGGGGCGCCTGCCGCTCCGTAACGAGCGGGCCTCGGCGACGCCCTCATTTCGAACCTCATAAGAGAATCAAATGGTCGAAGTTGACGATTCAAAACTCACAGCAGACCACCGAGACTATCTTGAGCGTTGGGCCAATCTCTTAGGCGTGTCCGTGCCTGAATTGTTAGGGCGAATCCTGCTCGCTGGAATCGAAGGCGAGGTCTATTGCGAGCAGTCCCCGCCTGAGTGAAATCCGAATGACAAGCCGCGTACACGACAGACCACAATGCCTTGGCGCTAAACTACGAGCCGTCCGACATCATCTTGGGGTTAGTCAGACAGGAATGATGCGGCTGCTCAAGATCGATTGCTGCTACGGTCGTATCTCTGAATTTGAGCGAGGGAAGCGACAGCCGAACATTCTCACGATACTGCGCTACGCGCGTCTCGCGGGTTTGCCAATGGACGATCTCGTTGACGACGAAGTTGAACTCAAGTTCTGATTTTTAACCCGCGCCGACGCAGGGTGTAGCCATGAATTTATCCCTATCAGAAGCCCTTGAGCGTTTAAGTAAGTGGGAAAACGCGGCAAGCGAAGTAAACGGAATGATGCTCCCTGATTCATCTCCGTGCGTAATCAAATTTATTGCAGGTGTTTCTGTTCACAATGAGGGGATCATAACTGACCGGAGAGAACGGTTTTGAGTTGGCATGCCGTTCGTTCCTGCGATGAGGTTCACGTACAACGAGAGTTTGGACATACAGGCGTTGGGTTGGCGATGCTGCCTGTTTGCGAGTAGTTCTATTACGCGTTTGAGACTTGTGAGAGATAACAACGCGAACCAGTTTAAATAGAACCTGAAATTCTGATCTTGCCCCGCGCCGTAGTGGTGGTGAGGAGACCGGGTGGCCGATGCCCAGATCGGCCTTTTGGTTTTTAGTGGATCGGATCGAAAAACGTCTCAGTGATGTTAATGCCGTGATGGAAGTCAAAACCTAAAACTACCGCCAGCGCCATAAGGATGGCGATCACTCCGGCGGTAATTCTCATAAAGCGGCGTGGCAGCATTGCGGGCAAGTGTATAATTAGTGTGCCACAACTTCAATACCAGATCTCAGATTAGGACACCCCAAAGAGGACACTCCAAAGTGGACACTCCGAGTCGTGGACATTTGCCACACTGAAAATATTTATCGCTTCTAGGTTGGCTCGGCACTCACAACAAAGGCAGGATTGCCTGGATTGCGCTTTCACGATCTACGGCATCACCTGATTACGGAGTTGTGCGAGAGTGGCGCAAGCGAGCAAACGATCAAATCGATAGCAGGCCATGTCTCACAGAGAATGCTGGACCGCTACAGTCACATCCGGCTCGATGCCAAACGACAAGCGCTCGAAGCACTCGCGCAAGGCCGTCATGGCACAAACTACGACACAAAAAGCGGCCACTCACAGCCGCTTTCCTCGCAAACCACTGATTCTAATGGTAGGCGCGTGCGGATTTGAACCGCAGACCCCTACCGTGTCAAGGTAGTGCTCTACCCCTGAGCTACGCGCCTAAAGTGGAAGATTTTCAATCTCAGGAAAAACGAACTCATTGTAATTCCGCATTGTCCGCTTAACCCGCGTTGGGGCGACATAATAACACGTCATTTCAGAATTACGCACCAACCCACGTTTCATGATCGATATCAAGTTGTGCATAGTCAATTCGGAACGTTGACTTTTGTTAAGAACGGGACTAACCTCCCGCCGTTTTCAAGAGCGCGATTCACGAGCTTCTGTTTTCCTCGCATACTCGAAACAATTAGCTAAACAGCTGACTGCCTGAGGAGCGGATCACAAGCGAGGCTGGCGGATCTTCTAGTCAATGTCATAGTGGCAGAAAGGAGCCTTCGCTTGGTTAAGAAAAAAGCACGAGGTAGTAATTCAAAGCCGAATGCGCTCAATCAAGTTTCATCTCAAGACTCACCCATCGAAGAAGAGTCGTTTGATTCCTGGGAGTCATTTAAATCCACCTTCTGTCAACACTTGTTTCCGAACGAACCTTTCCGACGTGGTAAGTATCTGTTTCGGGGGCATAGTGATCCGCGCTGGAAATTAGAAACAACTTTTGATCGCATGTTCTCGAATCAGCCCAAGGCCATGCGGCTTCAGATTGCTGAAGAGTTACTGGAGGTGTTCAAGCGAGGTTTAGAAGGGGAGGAAATCCCATCCGAAGTGCGTGCAGATGACTCCCTGTTTCACTCGCTTGGTCAGCATTATGGACTCCCCACAAGACTTCTGGACTGGACAGAGAGTCCTTATATCGCTGCTTTTTTCGCTTATAACAGTCGCGTGTTGTGGGGAGTAATGGATCAGTCGATTGCTATCTGGGTTTTGGATACGACCCATCCTATTTGGTCAAGTCATTACGGCGTAGAAATTATTGATGTGCCGTCTTTCGGGAATAAACGTATTCGCAATCAATCCGGAAAGTTTACCTTATCAAGAACGCCGTTCCCTGACTTGGAATCTTACGTCGCAGCACACGGTGATGAAGGAAGGCCGCTAAGGAAATTTTTATTGCCAGCTCCTGAATACGCGAAAGCCTTGGCTGATTTAGACGCTATGGGGATTCATCACGGAACTGTCTATCCTGAAATTGAAGGAGCTGCTCAAATGGCATTATTTCGTATCGTCTCTAAGTTTAATACCTTTGTTCAGTTTCGTACTTCAAGGCCCGCTTGATTGAGCTGTAGACTCCCTCCGTTAGAAAGTAAATTCGCGCTCAGTTCCACCTGCAATAGACGCGGACAATCGCCCAAAGACAAGCTTCAGTACTCCGTAAACAACAACCGGTTCGGAGATTCCTGACCGGGATTAATCACTACGCCCGTCGTTGAAGTCCCGACGAGCGCTGAACGAACCGTCGCGGGTGAGGCCGTTCGATGCGTCTGCAAGTACAACGCGACGACCCCAGCCACGTGCGGTGACGCCATTGACGTGCCCGATGCTGTCGCGAACATCAACGGGTCGCCGATCCAGGCCGATCGAATGCCAACACCCGGTGCAAAGAGATCGAGCATCGATCCGTAGTTAGAAAACTCTGCTCGCAAATCAGACTGGTTCGTCGCGCCAACCGTTATCGCCTCAACCACACCCGCCGGAGAATAACTCGAAGCATCAGCATTCCCATTCCCCGCCGCAACGACGTACGTCACGCCGGCCCTGATCGAATTTCTGACTGCCGCGTCAGTGGCCCGGTTCGTCTCGCCACCGAGACTCATGTTCGCCACCGCCGGGATTCCCTGTTGTTCCGGCTGCCGGTAATGCCATGTCACGAAGTTGACACCATCGATGACGTTGGACCACGACCCTGTGCCCTGACAGTTGAGCACGCGCACACCAAGCAGTCGCACCTTCTTCGCTACGCCGTAAGTTCGACCGCCGATGATGCCTGCCACATGCGACCCGTGTCCGTGACAGTCAACGCCGTTACCTTCAACATCAACCGCATCGTAAATGGCCGAGGCACGCCCGCGGAACTCATCGTGCGAGGAGAAAACTCCCGTGTCGATCACATAAGCGTTCACGGTCGCCCCATCGTTGATATAACCGTAGTACCGATCGAGCGGCAGCTCGCGTTGATCGATACGATCGAGTCCCCATGCAGCGTGGGGTTGCGGGTTTCGATCCGCATCCGGATCCGGCGCCATGACGATCGGATCCGTGTCTGGTGTTCCCACCGCGATCGCACCATCTTCCACAATGAACGCGACGCGCGAGTCCTGACTCATCGCGATGGCCTGTGCTTCAGTAGCGTTCAGTCGAAAGCCCTTGAGCGCCGAGCTCCACGTGAGGTTGAAAGTGCCGCCGTAATCGGCGGTCAACGCCGTAGCTGTCTCTTCCACTTCAGTATCGGCAGGTACTGGTCCCTCAACTTCGAATGCCGTAGTGGACGAGTCGGCAGAGCTCGGAGACATGGCCGACATCGTTGAAGTTGAACTCTTCGTGCTCTTGGACCCCGGTGTAAGAGGCGTCGGCGCCGGAGCCGGGATCGGACTCAAGTCGGTAGTCGCCAGCACGACGATATAGCGATTAGGTATAGGATTGGCGACTGTGTAAAACTTGGTGGCCGTGACCATAGGCTGGCTTTTGATGGACCGAGGAGCGAACGGAGCGAAGTACAAACAAGCGGCAGCGAGCAGTAGAGCTAGCGTCTTCTTCATGAGTCTCTCCTAAATCAGGACTTGAGCCGTGAGGTCGGGCTATGGGTTAGTGGTGCATCTTACCACACACAGAATTGCCGAACAGTTTTAGTTCCGTACACGCCGTCGTCGCCGACCGCGCGTGGCGTAGTCTACCGCTCGCTTCTAAAATTCCGAAAATGCCACGGTAATCCAGCAGGTGTGTGCTGACAATGTGCGCCCGGCGTGCGGACCGGCGATGGATGAGGGATCGTGGGGAGGCAGCACTTCCACCGGTGCGAATCGGAAAGTGGATGACAGACCATCGCCGCCTAAGGGCGCGTGACCGTGCCTAAGGGCGCGTGACCGTGTCCGCTTCGAAGCAGGAACGCAGCGGTGAACAGAGTATCCACAGAAGAGGTGCTTAACAAAGCCTACCGCCTCGCCTACTTCCTCCATCAGGACAAAGGTGTCGCGACCCGGATCGTCGCCAATGCCACGCTCAAGTTGAATGTTGCGATGGCAGTTCAGAGCAAGCGGCTCTACTACATTCCCGTGGGCCGGTTTTCACGGGGAGAGTCGCGCCGAACTGACGGCATTCGCAGCAAAGCCCTGTTCAGCGATCTGCATTTGCTCCAGCGCCTGATCTATGGCGAATCCGAACCCTATGAACGCGAAAAGGAACGTGCAGCGTCGGCCACGCCGCTCCGCGCTCGCACTGACGTCGCTGCGGTAAGTGAGGACGACCTCCTCGTTTACTTCATCAAGCATCTAGTGAGAATTACGACAAAGCGGAACGCCTTCTACGTCACCCTGGGCGTCAGCCGCCTCCTCCACAGCTACAGCACGCTTGAAACCATGGAAATTTATAACGCAGTGATCGGCGAACCTGAGCGAGTCAAGGACGACTATTACTACCGCTCACGTAAAGCCGTCTTGATGCACGAGATGTATCAGCGTTTCGGTGAGTTGATCCGGGCCTGTCGCCAGCGCCGTGGTGAAGAGAGGTTCGAGACTCAGCCGGGCTCAAGCGAACAACGGTCGCTCGTAAGAGAGTGTCTCCGCCTGTTCACTCCCTGGGACACGCAGTGCACCGTCCCGCATGACTTCGATCCGTTTAAGTCCGTGATCGCCTCGCTCACGTCGCGGAGTAGCGCCGACGAAAATGAGATCGAAGTCAACCGCATCCACGCGGTCCTGCACCCGGAATGCTTCGAAAGATTGATCGCGGCCTTCGGCTATCGCTCGCCGGCAGAGCGCATGGAGTTGCCGCGCTTCTTCATGGACCAGATGAACGATCAATCTCCGCCGGGACCGCGTAGCGCGCCTTCAGAGCTGAGCGCCGAAGAACTCGCTGAAATAAATCAGTCGCTGGTCGAACAGGCCGGCCGTCGTCGTCGCTCGTCGCCGGCTGCCGTCATACGGATCATGGTGGACGGAGTAGAACGAGGCCGATTGAATCCCGCGCAACAGTCGAGCGTCAGCTTCAACGCCGAAGAGGACGCCGAGATCATCGAGGTGAAGACGAGTGATCCGCGTGGTGATCTGTTACTGGCGACATACCTGCTCACCGCTTTCGAAAAAGATGCCGATGAAGCGGCGATTGTTTCGTCAATCACGTTGGAAGGCGGCCAGGAGTTGTCGCTCAGTATTACGCGGAGATCGATCGAAGCGAGCGGCGGCGCTGATCTGCTGGTCCAATTCGGCTACCGGGAAACAAACCCGCGACGAGCGGTGCGCTTGTGGTGGCGACGGCTGATGCTTCGTCTCAGGCCGCAGCAGGAGCTGGATTCACGCGGTTGGTGGGGCGGAAGAATATCAACGCAACCCGTGATCGCCGGCGCCGTTCTGGTTATTTTCCTCGCCAGCTTACTTGGGTATATGAGGTGGAGATCGCGCGAGACAAATGGACCGGTGCAGACTACGGCAGTCGATGTGACGACGCCTGGTCCAGAGCGATCGAACGAAGCGACCAATCCACCAGGGAATGAGGCTGTGGCGAAAGCGACAGTGAACGAGCCGAATCGCAACGCGTCTCAACCAACACCACAGCCTAACCGCGATACCGCAGCGAAAACGCAGTCTTCACCTGTCGCGGTTGATTCTCCCACTGACGAAGACGTTGCCGAAGATGCGGTGCGCAGCGGCAATGTCGTCACCAATCTAACGCTCGGGGACGTAAAGAAGATCTACATCGATGTGCGTGGCGCTGCAGCGTCGAACGAGTTACAAACCAAACTCATCGACAGCTTGAACTCGAGCGGCGACATTATCGCAACCATGAACCCTGGCGACGCTGATTCGTCGCTTAAGATCGCGGTTGCGCCATCAGCAGTGTCGGCTCGACTGGTGAACGCGCGCGGAACAGTACTTTGGCCGAAAGGTGGCGGCGCGCGTCGTTATTCTGGTGAAACCGGCGAAGTCGTGTCGCAGATATCAAGAGACTTAGTATCCGAGATTAGACTGGCGCGTGCTCGTCAGTAGATTTACTTCGGCTCGCCCTGGAGTACGAAACCCGCCCAGTAATACGGCGCTTGCCAGCGGCCCTCGCGCCAGATCGCAATTTGCGCCGCTCTGAGCGCGGCTGCGGTGTGAAGTCGTTTCGGTCCGAGTAGCCCGCGATAAAAATCGGTCATCAAGCGGGCGGTCGCCTGGTCCTGCACGTCCCACAAACTCACCATCACGCGCCTGGAACCGGCGTACATGAAACCGCGCGTCATCCCGTACAGACCTTCGCCCTTCACTTCCTTGCCGAGTCCCGTGCGGCAACCACTCAACACGACCAACTCAGCTTCCAATTTCAAGTTGAAGATTTCATGCGCGCGCAGGAGACCCTCCTGCTGTCTGCCCTCCCGATCAAACATCGAAAGCGCGATGCTGGAAAGCTCCGGGTGCGTACTGTCGAGCACGCTATGCGTCGCAAAATGGATGATGCGATATTGGCTCAAGTCGTCGCTCATCACTGTCGCACGATTAGCTTCAAATCCGAGCGCAGCCTTGCGACTGGTTGCAGGTGCAAGCGCGAGGATTGCGTCTGCCTCTTGTCGCGTATAAGGAAGCCGCTGAAACACTGCACCCTCGTCGGCAGACTTCGCCGTCTCGTTCACGCCGGACGCATCGATCTTTTCTACAACGACCGCTGCCGGCGCTCCATGATGTCCACCCGCGCCGCGGCTCGGGTCTCCACTCAGCCTCTCATCTGCTTTGTCGAACACTGGATCGGCGAACACAGCCACGACTTTCTCCGCCGTGGTGCGACCGTGAAGCTCGCGCCTGAGGACCGCCAGCGTTGACGCCGACGGAATGCTCGTGACTTCATGCTGGACCATGAGCGGTACGAACGACCTCCCGCGTGGACCAGTCGTTGGCGCCGCGCCCGGAACCGTTAGGGCAGCGAACGGCAAATACTCCAACGCACCATCAGGAACCACGAGCAAACGCTTTCGTCCTAACTGTGCGACGACTGGACCAAGCAACATCTCGCTCAGTGTCGCCGCCGCTTTCGGATACTCGGCGTCGGCTTGTTTGACGCGCTCGCGCTTCTCTTCAACAGTTTCAAACTTGACGTAACTGTTGCGTGCCGTTAACAGGTCATGGCAGCGTCGTGCTGCCGCTTCGATCACAGCGCGCGCCGGCAGTTCGTAACTTGATACAGAAGTCGACGTCACCGCCCATAAGTAACTACGCTTTTCACCCAGCGAGTATTCAAGCAGCAACGTCGACTCATCCGTCACTGACTTTTGGATCTCCGTGAGACCGAGAGGCGCGGGCTGCGTCAATGCTGCGTAGCGCGGGTTATGCGCTTTCAAATCGGCCTCTGTCGCGAGGAGTTGCGCCAGCAAATCGTCTATCTTGCGCCGCACTGCAGTCGCTGATTCTTCCTTGTGCTGACCGCCGAATAAGCGCATTTGGCGATCCGCTTCGGTGTTGAGCATCTGCTGCAAAGATCGTTCGCGTGCGAGCAGCTCGGGATCGACACCCTGCCGTATGTCGGCGCTGGCTTCGGTCAACAGATCGATTAAGCTGCGCGCTCGAGCCTGCTCGTAAGTCTTCAACGCGGCGACGTCATACCCCGCTGTTGGTTCACGACGATGGCGTCGCATCAGGAGATCAATGTGTAGTTTGTAGATGTCTTGTAACGAGGCGAAGTAGGAAGCACGAAGATCTCGACTCGCGACCTTGGTGCGCAATTTGTTGATAAGGTCGAGCGCGGCCTCGGTCCGTTCGCTCGCTCGCACGAGTTCATCGCGTTCGGATTCGGCGCGCGCCATGCCGTACAGCGCCGCAACTTCGCCGTTGCGATCACCGACAGCGCGCCACAGCGACAGGGCTTTTCCGTAGTACTCGAGCGCTTTCTGCGGCTCGCCCCACAAATCGAAGGCGCGTCCGTAATGGTTGAGCGTAATCGCCTCGCCCAGCCGATCACTCAACGCCGTTCTCACCTGCAGCGCACTCTCAAAAAACTCCACCGCTTTTTGCCGCTTCCCCAAAGAGCTGTACGCGGTCGCTGTATGCGTGAGTACGCCGCCTTCAGTGCGGCGATCGCTACGCTCGCGGACGATCACAAGCGCCTGATCCAGGTGTTCGAGCGCTTTCTGCGGATCGCCGATTACGTTGTAAACGTTTCCCATGTTGGTCAGCGTCGCAGCCTCGTTCCGCCGATCCTTTATCGAACGCGACAACGAAAGCGACTGCTGGAAGAAGAAAAACGCCTTCTGCGTATCAGCCAAAAGGTGATAGACGGTCCCCATGTTGTTGAGCACCGTCGCTTCGTTTCGGCGGTCACCAATGGCGCGCCACAAGGGCAGTGTTTGCGCGTAATGATCGAGGGCCTTTTGTGGCTCGCCGATCACTCTGTAGACCGTTCCGATCTGGGTGAACGTTCCTGCCTCGCCGCTCTGATCGCCAACTGCGCGCAGCACCGGAAGCGCGAGGTTGTAGGAAGCAAGCGCCTTCTGGGGATCGCCGAGTGCGTTGTAAGCCCGGCCGTTGATCGTTTGGGTGATACCTTCCAGGTGCCGGTCGCCCAGCGCACGCCAGAGGGTGAGCGCCTGGTCCAACTGTTCGAGTGCTTTTTGCGGCTCCTCGAGAAGGTGGTAAACCGAACCCATGTTGGTGAGCGTCATCGCTTCGCCGCGACGGTCCCCAGCTTCTCGCATCAGACGCAATACGTCGCTGTACTGTGCGATCGCCTTGCGCCGCGATTCATTGGACCGTTCGTTTTGTAGTTTTATCGCAACAACGTAAGAACGCTCGGCGGCGACGCGTTTGCGATCTGTCTCGGTTGCAGTCCTGACATCTTCCAGTCGTAACTCGTATCGTCCAGCGGACGCATCTTTCTCAAACGGACGCACAGTAAACACATAGTCACCGCTGACGTCAGCGACCAGCGAAACTACTTCAATGCCTCGCGTGCCGCTCAGCGTGTTGTCCACTTCGACAACTGTTTTGCCGTCTGCTCCTAACAACGCCAGAACGACGTCGATGCCCTTCTGCTCCACGACAATGCGCGCGTACTGTCCGGCGCTCAGCTTTAACTGAAACGAGTGCTGTTCGCTGCCGCGGATTTCGCGCGCAACCGCCTGTCCAACGACAACAGCGGTAGCACTTGCCTGCTCCCGCGCCTGCACAGCAGCACCGCTTAGTAACAGAATGCCGGCTAGAGCTGCGCCACGCACACTCCATCCTGAACCGCACGACTTGTTCTTGATTATTTCGCTCATACGGGGTCCCGAGTCGGGGTGAAAATCATCACACCCGCAGCTCCAATTTGAAGCTGCGGGTGATGCCTGTCGCTCAGGGCGTTTGGGAGGAATGTAAGTAGATCGATCAGATCCGGCGCGACCGAAACGTCGTCACCGTTTCAAAGCTAAAAGTTGCCGGCATCGCCGCTCGAAAGCTTAGCGATGCCGACATACATCAGTCAATCATTGGACGGCATCGCCAATAACTTTCACCGCTATTTTCTTCTTGGTTCCTGGCGGCGAAGCCAAGTGGCGCGCCCACAGTTCTTCCTCGGGAATCGGACGCGGGATGCAGAATTTACCGTTGCAGAGCTGCCACGGTGAGTTGCTGGAAGTTAAGGTGACCGGCGGACACGAACTGGCTGCGGCCGTATCGGACACGCCCACAACCGTCGCATTCGCAAACGTCGAAGTGTCGTCGTGCGCTACAGCACACGGCGCGACCGTCGGCATGGGGACCGGTTCCTCGACCACAACGCCGCCCTCATTGAAATCAATGGCTGACGAGAGAGCTGCGAGACCTGAGCCGGCGCCCGTGTCGTACGTCACGGTGTCGCCGTCTAGTTGGCTCGTGAACGTGAATTTCGGCCACACCTTGAGCGTTGAATCAAACGTACCGCCGGAGTGAATGGTCATCGAGCCGGTCGAAGATTTGAAGGCCGACAGGCTGACATGCATTTTCCACTGCTCCGTGGTGCCGTTCGCGTAAGTAATGGTGAGCGGGCTGATGCTATCCAGTGAGAGTCCGGTCATCGTTAGACTCGTGGTGCCCGGCACGTTGACGTCCTCGTTGCGAGAGATGATGGTGTCAGTATCACTCCCGGTGGCCAGAGGCTTGCCGACGAGCGGCACGTTCTGGCTGTACGCCAGTGACGGCGACCCGCTATTGCTGGTGAAGGTGCCCGCAGGTATCGGGGCATTGCCGAAGTTGTGATAGGTTGAGCCGTCGCCGGTCGTCTCGAACAGGTCGTCGCCCTTTTCAACGATCGGGAGCGCCGCTCTGCTTCGATTAGACACGCCAACCAGCACAACCGCTCCAACAAGCAACGCCAGAACGAGCATGACCGGTTTTTTGTAAAGTTTCCGCGTGATCTCTTTCATCGATCTTTTCCTCCTCACGAAAATACTTTCTTCCGAACTCAACGGAGCGACTTTCGCTTCGGATCAAAGTCCGTTGCGGCCATGCTGCATTCATCTCCGTTTTTTCGGCGGTTCGGGATTTCATCACGACTTCAATTCTTTTACTTATCCAATCTTGCTGAACCTGCCGCACACCGCTTGGCACAAACCGCCGCTTGGCGCAAACCGCTCGCCGCTTTGCCCGAAAACCACTCACGTGAGTGAGTGGATCGTTAATTCCAACCTATCTCCTGCTCGCAAGAATGTGAATCCCACCAACGCCAGTTGGTGGATTATTCATGAACCGCTGAAAGAGGCAAAAATGAACAATCCACCAACTGACGTTGATGGGATTTCTTCGCAGAGGTGGTTGCTATGTAGGTTGGAATTAAGGTATCCACCCACTTACGTGGGTGGGATTCGGGATTTTGTGCAAAGCCACGCGTAGCGCTCGGCAGGTTGACGACAAACTGTCCGCGCGCAGCGTGCTTCCAAAAATGCCACGCCGCTTTCTGTCGATGGAGTCCATACTCTGCACTCCC
>JAICGZ010000206.1 GCA_025922875.1 Pyrinomonadaceae bacterium | reverse complement strand
GAAGGCGAAGCCGGCTGATGAGTTCGTTCTAACTATTCAGGACGTCAAAGGTTTTCGTAAAAAGAAGAAGTTCAAGGGTTCGTCTTTTGAGTTTTCAATCTTCCCCGACGATTACTCCTTCGAGCTTTCACATTCCTCGGCCTCAGTGCAGCGAAAGCCGCCGCCTGAAGATCCCGTCGATTTGTACGATCCCTGTCTGCTGAACTTTGAGTTAAAAACTTCAGAAAAGACTTCCAAGAAAACCAAAGGCACAAAAAAGGTAAAAGCGTCGGAAGTTCTGGCGCTCGCACCGATAGGTGGCGTCGATGTTAGTGGCAAAGCGGTGGCTGCCGCTCTTGCGGCGCCTACGATTACCGGAACCCTGAATCTAAAGGGCGCGAGCACACCACACACCGAAATCGAATTACTCAGTCTTCGCACAGGCGAGTTGGAACGAGTTGCGGGAGATTTTCATAAGGAAGTGCTTCCCGGACAATACCGCGTCAAGCTGCGCGAACGCGGCGTTACCATCAGCACACACCAGATCACGGTTGACGCCGGGAAGACAAAGTCGGTCGATCTTGCCGCCCGTCCAAAGGACAAAGTACGGACCTCCATTCTAAAAGCGGTAGAAGATAACGAGAACGAAGCTGGTTCTCTATTCCCCACAGCAGACGGCGGGCCAATTGCCAATCAAGACCTCGGACTCTGGTTATCTTTGCTTGGAGCTTCCAGGATCCTTGATCAAGCCGGGCAATTCAAGAAGCTGAAAAAACTTCCACTTCAAACTTTCAAAGACATTAAGAAGAACGAGACCGTAGTTTATGTTCTAGGCGGTTTTGAAAAGTCTGCCGGCGCCTTTGCCGTTGGCTTGAGTTCTGACGCGAACGTCGAATGGCAACGCCTGAAAACAGTTAAGGGATTAGAAAAAATCTATGAACTGCGCCTACCCGCCACGGCCGGATCTCACCTGCTATCGCTGAACATTCCCCGGCGTCCTCCGATTACTTTCGCTACTCACTGCCTGCCAAATCGTGCGACGTTGGCAACTTTTGCCCAAGACAAAGAAGGTCGGCTCACATTTCATCAATTCATACTTCCAATCCGGCACTTGATCAAATACCTGGATCCTGGCGTTCAAGGCTATCTTCAAGGGAACTTGCTGGATGTTGTTCGGACGATGACGCTCGCGCAAAGTCAGTTCGCGCGCAAGCGCTCAGTGCGAGAGCAGTTGGAGAAGACGGATCGGAAGGTTTGGCGCGATCTGGTTCACCATAAATGGCTCGATCCGCTAATGGCGCTTATTGCTGCTTACGACGTGATTCGCCACGGAACCAGGGATCAGGCGAGAAGCCTGCTGAAAATGGTCAACAGCAATCTCAAAAAACATTTCGAGGGAATGGGTGATGTTGAAGCAATCGCCAAACTGCTTGGAAGTCCGTGGACACTGCCGACGGCACCGCCAGTTTTCATGGATGGAGTAATGGCCTTCGATGAATTACAGGAGAAACAGATGCTGCCGCTCTCACCGGACAAGCTGGACTACTACAGTCCATGGACCACCTGGCAGCGAGCAGTAAACGATTTCAAGCTGCCTCGCGTAACGACGCGAAAACGAAGCACACGCAAAGCAACAAAACACGGCGACGGTAGTACGACTGCCGGCCAGGTACGTAAGAAGAGATCAACTGCAAAGAGACGCAGCTGAGCTATCTCTTCCTCACCCAGGGGACAAACGAAATGGCGACGATAAAACTCACCGATCAAGTTGGGTTGGAAGTTGCAGCCGAGCTCAACAAAGACTCAGCTCTTGCCAAGTACCTGAAGGACGCTGCCGCTTTCAAATTTCCTAAGATTGACTTCGCAAGTCTGCAGACGACCCCACTCGACCAGGCACCCCTGAAAAGTGTGGATACAGGAATCGATTTCAAACAAAAGGTGGGCTTAGGAGTTGAAAACACTGAGCTCACCATCGCAGCAGGCGTCTCAGGAGCACTCAGGTTGCACACGACCAAGGACGAGCAACTTTTCGATCCTGACGTTTTTGGCGAACCCATTGCTATACGCGAGGGTGAGATTTTTCTGTCCGCTCACGCCCAGGCAAAGCTGTCCGCCGGGCTCGCCACCCAGGCGGGCGAATTGAGTTTCGGTTTCACACCGAGCTCTCAAGTTGTTTTGAGCAGCTATCGTTTGTTCCAAAAGGCTAGTGACGGTGCTTTCCCAAACGGGCTCGACGCCCTCAAGGAAACAATCAGCGCCTTTGCGATTCCCGGCGACTTACAAGACTTGGAACACATGGATAAAGGCAGCGTCGCCACCGTCGAAGGCAGCGGCAATCTGAAGCTCTCCGCTTCAATGAATCTGCTGACCGCAGTTAATCCCCTCGCAGCTTTGGATCTACCGGAGCCGCTCGGGGAGATTAAGGTTATATCTTCGGGAGCGATCAAAGTCGGCGCGACCTTTCAGATTTCCGGCGCGTACCAACTGAGAGCTCAGAAAGTCGGCGCGAGTACAGTTAGGCTCGGCTACTACAAACGTAAAGGCTCTGAATTCACGGTCACAGCGTCGGCGTCTGTTGGTTTCTCCGCTGGTATTGGCAAGTTCGACGTCCTCGAACAACTTCTAAAAGCAATCAGTTCCGATCCGAAAGCGGATATCGATGAGCTGAAAAAGGCCACTCTGACGGATGCACAGATCGACGCAATCAAGAAAACAGTTGAAGCGGGCATATCGCGGAAACTGGAAGTAGCGGCGAGCTTTGAGCTCGGGTCTGCGAGTACTTCTGAAGCAGCGTTTCTCTACGAGATCGACCTGAACAAGCTAACGGACGTTAGCAGATCAGCATTGCACAAGGCTCTCGACGGCGATCTGTCTGGCGTGTCTGACTCCAATCTGCCGCCCGGTATCACCACAATCCGCGGCATCTTCACTGAGACGAAAAAATCAACGCATACGCTCAAGGTCAATCTTTTTGGAATATTCAACTTCATCTCCGTGAGTAAGCTGATGCTGCAAGGGCGGGTAATGTTCGACCGTGAGACCGGCGAGATCGTGATCACTGACAAGGCGACAGCTTCGCGCATCGCTGCGTCGATGCTTAACTTTGCCGCCGACGGCGAAAAGCTGAGAAAGGTGATGGCAGAAAGCGTTCTCCTCTCGGTTGCGTATCGATGCAGCAAACTGGTAGTGCTGCAACCGCAGCTTAAGATCGCGCACAGTTATGTCGAGTTGCACAGTAAGACCGATAAGAACGTCATGAGGAACAACCTCGATGTTTTTCAGGCGCTCGCTTTGATGACTCAGAATGAGAAGGACCAGATTCTCAGTTCGGCCAACTCCTTCGGCAGGACAATCCTCAACGCCGAGACTTCATACGACGATGAACTTGCGACTGGTTTGTTCCTGCGGAACGGAGTGCCGCGCACGATGGACGAGTACGAAACCGTGGGAAGGCGTGCATTGGCTAGCCTGGTCCAGGCGGGCGAAAGTGACGAGTTTCGCAGATTACCGGCGCTTGATGACAGTCTTTGGAAAGAGATGAGGAAAGTTGCCCAGCCGGGCTTTGCCTTTATCGACAAGCTTCGGACGTTATCCGCCGACAAGATTGGCGCAATACGATCGGACTACGCGGTAATAGTTTGGTGGGCCGAGTCGATGAGCAAGATGGCCAGGCAGCTCGCCGCAATTCGCGACCTAATAAAAGGACCGCCGCCAATCGATCCAGAGAACAATTCGTTCAAAGAGTTACGCAAGAAGCTCGCGGCCACATTGAAAGACGTAGTCAGCAAAACCAAGAGTGAGTTCGGCGATCCGTGGGGCCTCGTAGCTATGGACCTGATATCCGGCCAGACGTCGGAGGCGAAGGTCGTCTTATCGAGCTCGCGCGTGATGTTGCTGCGCGAACGAAAAGTTCAATAGCAAACTGACTCTGAATTCACCACGCCGGTCAACCTAGCGCTGTTGCGTAACGCCCGATCCTCTGTCTCACCTTGCCTAAAAACGTAACACTCGTTACACTCGCTCACACGTTTCTTATGACACCGGGAAACAATACAGCGACGCACGAGTGGGTACTGCTGATTCACCAGTTACCGCCTAAACCGACAAATCTGCGGGTACGGATTTGGCGCAAGCTGCAAAAGCTGGGCGCCGTGGCGATCAAGAACTCGGTCTACGTGCTGCCCGCAAGTGAAAAGTCCCACGAGGATTTTCAATGGTTGAAGCAGGAGATCGAATCAGCCGGTGGCGAGGCCTCGGTTTTCAAGGCCGCTTCTGTCGAGGGCGCGACCGATCAGGAAATCATCGCGGCATTCCGTAAAGCTCGCGATGAGGAGTTTGCGACGATTGCGGCGGAATTCGACGGGCTGACAGGCGCAATTCGCGAACAGGCCCGCGGTAAACACCTGTCCGCCGGCAGACTGTCTGCGCATGAAAGCGAAGTCAACAGACTCCACAGTGAGTTAGAACGCATCGCCGGCAACGACTTCTTTAATGCGACTGGCCGTGTGGCGGCTTTCGCCGCTTTCGAGCGGTGTCAGAAGCAACTACGAGCGGCGCAGGGTCCGAAAGCAAACACGTCGGAAATCAAAGTCGGAAAACTCGACGTCGCGAAGTATCAAGGCCAACGTTGGGTGACCCGCCGCAATCTCCACATCGACCGGCTCGCCTCCGCCTGGTTGATCAAACAGTTCATCGACAAACGTCCCCGCTTCTATTTCGTTGCTGACGGCGAAACGATCGACGGTGCGATTCCCTTCGACATGTTTGGCGCCGAGTTCACTCATCACGGAGAAGACTGCACTTTCGAGACGATGCTGAAGCGGTTTGGACTCACTGAAAATAAAGGACTCCGCGAGATCGCCGAGATCGTTCACGACGTCGATTTGAAAGACGACAAGTTTCACCGTCTCGAGGCCGCGGGACTGAACGCAATCATCGACGGGCTCAGTAAAGTGCTGCGCGACGATCGCAAATTACTACAACAGACCGGAGTTGTTTTTGATGGGCTTCATGCGTTGCTAAGTAAGGACGCCGTGAAGCCGGCACGCACGAAGAAACGAAATGGAAGACGCATTAAAAGGTAGCTCTCCGCCAGCTCAAATCCCAGGGTGGCGGATCCGAGTTGCTGACTACCTCGCACTCGAACACAACGTCACGATTGCGTCCGCGGCGGTCTTCCTTATCGGTTTCGGTGAAGAGTTATGGAAAAAGTTCTTACCTAAGTATCTCGAAGCACTTGGTGCGACCACGCCGATCATCGGTCTCTTCGGCACCGCCGAAGATTTTTTCGACGCGTGCTATCAGTATCCCGGTGGCTTTGTTGCTGATCGTTTTGGACGACGTCGTGCTTTTCTGCTCTTCATTACACTCGCCTCACTCGGCTACGTCATTTACCTCTTCAGTACTTCCTGGTCGCTGTTGTTTGTCGGGCTCGCTCTTGTGATGGCGTGGCAAAGCATGGCCTCTCCCGCAATCTTTGCCGTCATTGGCGACTCCCTCCCTCGCGAACGCCGAGCGATGGGCTTTACGCTGCAATCGATATTAAAGCGTGTGCCGATAGTGATCGCGCCGATGGTAGGCGGTGCTTTGATCGCTTCGACAGGACTGGTAAATGGCGTGCATGTTGGTCTGTTGATCACACTCGCGTTGGCCGCCGTGACGCTCGTCCTCGTACTCAAGCTCAAAACTACTAACCAGCCGCCACCGGCGATGAACATCCGCGGAGTTTGGCGTTCCTTTCATCGTGTACTGAAGCGGCTGCTGATTTCCGACATCATCATCAGGACCTGCGAGGGCATGACCGGGGTGCTGGCAATTCTGTACGTGACGAACGTTCACGGCGTCAGTGTTGCTGCTTACGGCACTCTCATCGCTGTTCAAATGATCGCGTCGATCGTTGTCTACATTCCGGCCGGAAGGATTGCGGACCGAATTGGACGCAAGCCCTTTGTGATTCTGACGTTTTTGAGTTTTGCACTCTTTCCCGTAGCAATTGTTTTCGCCTCGAATTTCTGGTGGTTGATCGCCGCTTATGTGATCGGCGGTCTGCGAGAGATCGGTGAGCCTTCGAGAAAGGCGATGATCGTCGATCTGGCTCACGACAACATTCGTGCCAGATCCGTCGGTCTCTACTACCTCGTTCGCAGTCTATCGATAACTCCGGCGGCAGCAATTGGTGGATTGCTCTGGAAGATCGCGCCGGAAGTGCCGTTCGTTACCGCCGGTGTAATCGGAATTGTTGGGACGGTTGTATTCATCGTGACTGTCGAAGAACGTTACGCAAGTTAGGAGTTGATTATGGAAGGCTTGCTTAGAGACATTCGCTACTCTTTTCGTTCACTGCGCAAACGACCAGCATTCTCATTAATCGTGGTGCTCGTGTTGGCCGTCGCGATCGCAGCTAACAGCTCAATCTTCAGTATCGTGAATGCGGTGATTCTGAGGCCGTTGGCTTTCAAGGAACCGGATCGGTTGGTGTGGATTTGGGCAACACGAACAACGGTCAGTCGCGCGTTTTTCTCAATTCCCAATTTCATTGACATACGCGACCAAAACCAGACACTGGCCCAACTCGCACCGTTCGCGATTTGGCCCGCGAACCTCACCGGACAGGGCGAAGCTGAACGTTTGCAGGGTGTGCGCATCTCGGCTAATGCAATGCAGATGCTGGGCGTCGAACCTGCCGCCGGTCGCGCGCTCACGACTGACGACGACAATCCCAACAACACTCGCGTCGCAATGCTGAGTTATGGCTTGTGGCAAAGACGGTTCGGCGGAACGACTGAGGTGTTGGAGAAAACGCTTACGCTTAATGGCGACCCGTACACGATTGTCGGAGTCTTACCGCCTCACTTTGTCATTCCGAACGCGGAGAGTGAGATCATGGTCCCATTGAGGATGGACCAGGATGCACGCCGAACTCAAAGAGGCTCTAATTTTCTACGACTGGTCGCACGGCTCAAACCGGGCGTTACTCCAGCTCAGGCCGAGGCCGATCTGGGCGCGATCAGCGATCGTCTGCGTGAGCTTTACCCTGATGACAATGGGAACCTCACGCGACCGCGCGTGTTGAATTTACACGACGAGGTCGTGGGTGGTTATCGCGAGGGACTCTGGTTGATCCTCGCGGCAGTAGTCTTCGTATTGCTAATCGCGTGCGCAAATCTCGCCAGCTTTCAGTTGGCGCGAGCAGCGTTACGGCATAAAGAGATGGCCATTCGAGCTGCGATGGGGGCCGGGCGCAAAACTTTGATACGTCAGATTCTGACCGAGAGCATGTTGCTCGCAATCCTCGGCGGCGCGTTAGGGTTGCTGCTGAGCTTCTGGGCCAAGGATCTGCTATTGACTGTGAGTCCGGCGGATTTTCCACGCGCTTCGGCGGTGAGTATCGACGGGCGTGTACTCCTCTTTTCGTTGCTTGTCACATTGTTTGCGGGTCTCGCTTTGGGTCTTGCGCCGGCGATTCAAAACACGCGAAGCGATCTCAACTCTGAGTTGAAGGAAGGTGGTCGCGACGGTGCGACTGAAACGCGCAATCGTGTTCGCAGTTTGTTTATTGTGAGTGAGATTGCGCTTTCGTTGATGTTGCTGGTCGCAGCCGGCTTGCTGCTGAAGAGTTTCAGCCAACTGCGGGCGGTTAACCCGGGCTTCGATGCCGACCGTGTTCTCGCCGTGCGTTTGTCTTTACCGGCGGCGCGATACGCCAGCGGAGCATCGGTGAAGACGTTCTACGACAAGATCGCGCCGCGGCTTGTTGGGTTACCGGGAGTAGAAGGCGTCAGCGCAGCGAGTGCGCTGCCGCTCAGTGGGCTGATCGCGCGGACCACGTTCGACATCGCGGGTCGGGCGCCGGCCACGGCGAGCGAACAACCATTCGCGCAGCATCGCTGGGTTGGACCAGGCTACTTTGAAACGATGAAGATTCCGCTCGTACGCGGCCGCGACATCTCTGATAGCGACAACGATCATGCGCCCGGCGCCATCATCGTCGATCAAGCGCTGCAGCGTAAGTTTTTCGGCACTGAAGATCCGTTGGGCGCGCATGTTTTGATCAACATGGGCGATGGAAATCCGGCGAAGGAGTACGAGGTCGTCGGCATCGTCGAAGACGTCAAGCACATGGGATTGACTGACGAACCGATGCCGACACTCTACGGAGCAATTCCGCAAGCGCCAAAATCGGCGGTGCCGTTCATGGCAAATAATTTCAGCCTGGTCGTGCGCACCGGAATAGAACCTGAAGCACTTGCGTCAACGGTCCGCAAAGAACTGCGCAACGTGGATGTTGATGTTGCAACCGCCGGTGTCAAGCCGATGCACCAGTTCTTGTCTTCTGCGGTTGCCGCGCGTAAGTTCAATATGGAACTGATCGCGGTCTTTGCGGTAACAGCGTTGCTGTTGGCTGCGGCTGGTCTGTATGCGGTGATCGCCTACATCGTCTCGCAACGGACTCGCGAGATCGGGATTCGTCTCGCACTCGGCGCCACTCCTCGACACATCCTCTATTTGATGATGGGCCAGGGCATGAAACTAACGCTGATAGGTGTAGCAATCGGGTTTGCCGGAGCGATCGCACTCACGCGCCTGATGAGGAGCCTGTTGTTTGCAGTGGCGCCCACTGATGTAATGACCTTTGGCATCTCCTCCGTAGTCTTGATCGTCGTCGCGTTGTTGGCCTGCTTTGTCCCCGCGCGACGCGCAACGAAAGTAGATCCGCTAGTCGCGCTGCGATATGAATGATCTCAATCCGTAGGCGAGACTCTACAACTCGTGATCGCCCGCCGACTCAGGTTGGTAGAGGATCTCCTCGACTTTCAAGCTGCGCAAACCTGACGGTACCTGCCACTCGATGGTGTCGCCCGATCGGTAACCCAGAATGGCAGTACCAATCGGGGCCAGAACAGAAATCTTTCCTTCGGCAAAATCCGCCTCGGACGGGAACACGAGTGAATACGTATTACTTTCGCCGCTGACCAGGTCTTTTAAGCGTACCTTCGACCGCATTGTAATAACGTCGGCCGGGATGTCTTTTGGATCGACAACCTCGGCCCGCTCAAGCTCCGTTTCCAGCTTGTTGACGTATTCTTTATCGACGCCGTTGTGCTCGCGGGTGCGATCGATCAATCCGTTAAGACGGTTATAGTCGAGTTCTGTTATATAGATGCTTGATGCCTTTTTTGATCTTCGTTTCATTTTCTTTCTCTACCCCTTTACGCAGCCTTCTCCCATGCTCGCAATCCGCTCGCACTCTGAAGCTCGTCATGATCACGAACGACCATGACCGAACAGTGCGCGCGGTTGGCAACAGCAGCAGACGTACTGCCGTGCAGCAAGCGACTTAAACCTCGTCGTTCGTTCGTACCGAGAACAATGAGATCGGCGCCCCAGTGCTTCGCGCGATCGATGATTCGCCGCGCCGCTCTTCCAGCAATGACTTCGGCCGAGATTCTGACCGGCGCGCGTCGCAGCGCGTTCACCGCATTTCCGATCGCGCGATGTGCATGGTCCGTGCCGGCGCCACGAGTCAGACCAAGCTCCTCGAGCGAATAGATAATCGGGTTGACGGCACTCACCACTCGGACCTCAGTGTTCTCCGGCAAATTCATCTGCGCCACCGCCCGCGAGGCAGCCAACGAAGCAGCCGAGCCATCGGTGGCCAGCAACACTCTAAACTCACCGGTTCCCATACCCGCTTGCCGAACAACCTCGACGGAACAAGGCGCACTCTCGACCACCGACTTCGCCACACTTCCGAGCAGCCGGCTACGAAAGTCTTTGCGATTGTGCGCTCGGATCAAGATCAGGTCAGCCTGCCACTTGCGCGCAGCGAAGGCGATCAGATACGCCGGATCTCCACGCATGACTACCACTCGCGCCGCAATGCCAATCTGTCGCAGCCGTTCGACTGCTAAAGCGGAAATCTGTTCGCCACGCCTCTGCATCTCTCGTCGCACGGCGGAAACTCCATAACCCTCTTCGCGCCACGCCTTCAAAGGGACGGCGCCATCGTCAACTACCGAAAGCACTTGCGCCTCCGTTCCGGAAGGCCATGAACGAGCAATCATTTCGTTAAAAAGAACATCCAGAGTCGCAACCGAATCTACTGCAACTAAGACTTTCATGTATTACCTCCAAACCCGATCGTCATCGCGACGTAGTACAAACCTGCCGTGAGTAATGCGAGCAGGGCAGTAACCGCCGCGGCTAACAGCACAATCGGCCAACGTAGTTCCGGTTCTCTAATCAACATCGGACCGCGATAAGTAACCATTGATAAATCCTCCTCAAAACTTGATCGTGAATTTGTACCCACAGTCTTTACAGACGTATTGATCGTTTTCGTGCGCCCCGACGACTAACCGCACTTCCAAACACTGCGGACATCGCACGAGCCATCGTTTAAGACTGTCCAACCATCTTTCTCCTCTTTTTTTCCCAACCGTCTCTTCCGGTAGAACGATGTATTGGTTCTCGCGTACAGCCATTCCTCATGAACCCCCCTGTCACGTTTAGACTAGACGGGAACGCTAATCGGAAATAGCGTGTTAACACCTGACTGTCAGCGTATTTACACGTAACGAAGGAGCGGGGAATTTCGATGAGGATTAGTCTGGTTGCCGGCGTTCGCGCACGTGCAGCGCAAGTTCCTCGCGGTTGCTGAGATTCTTCTTGTCGAGAATGCGGCTGATGTGGCCCTCGATAGTTCTTAAACTCAGCTTTAACTCGGCGGCGATCTCTTTGTTTGACGTCCGTCGAGCGACCGCCTCCGCGACGCGCCTCTCTGCATCTGTGAACTCTTCGTCACGCACGAGTTCCATGTCACTACTGTCTTGAGCGCCGAACATCCGGGCAAGGTCGGAGTGAGTTCGCTGCACGCAGTCCAGAATGTCTTGACGATCGCCACGCCACGGATGAAACGGCCGAGTCAGTAATCGCCTACGGATAGTCATCTCAACGCGCGATCAGTTCGCGAGTCGTTTGCGGAGAACTCAGTCCCCCGCTCCATCAACGCCTCGTGACTCGACAAGCGTCAACTCGGCGTCGGGTGGTCCCAGGACGTGGTCCTGGTTCAGGTCAACCGGAGGATCCAGCTTCTCGAGTCTCATGCGTTTAGCTAATTCGCCTGGTCCACTCGACGAGGTTCTGGACCAACTGCCGGATGAGTTCTTTGCTCGTATCATCCGTCAGATTACCTTGATTGTCGAACCGCTCAGACGCGTTGCCGATCATCACCTCCGGCTGGTTGATCGGAAACATGTTGAGGAAGACCATCATCTGGCGCAGGTGGTATTGCGCGCGCGCCGTCCCGATTGCTCCAACCGAAGCGCCCATGATCGCCGCGGGTTTTCCGTTCCACGCGCTGTCGCCGTAAGGTCTGGAGGCCCAGTCAATCGCATTCTTCAGTACGCCGGGCACGGAGTAATTGTATTCCGGCGTGACGAACAGGATCGCGTCGGCCTCGCGCACGCGTCGCTTAAGCTCCGTTACTTTTTCCGGCGGGTTTTGTTCGTCGTCCTGACTGAAGCCGGGAATACCATCAAGCTCGAAGACTTCAATGGTCGCGCCCTCCGGCACGAGTTGCGTCGCGGCGCGCAGCGCGAAGCGGTTGTAGGATTCACGGCGAAGACTGCCAGCGATGCCCAGTATGCGAATGTT
>JAICGZ010000205.1 GCA_025922875.1 Pyrinomonadaceae bacterium | reverse complement strand
GCTTCCCGAAACGAGTTACCTCGGACATTCTTCAACGAACGGCAAACTGACCATCCGCCTTAGCACCGGAGACGTCACCACTCGCTACCTGATCGGCGCTGACGGCGCGCGCTCCCGCGTCGCTCGCGATTTGAAACTCGATCTGAATCGAGAATGGATCGTCGGCGTCGAAAGTGTATTTAAAGGCGCTGTTATTGATGGTCCACCGCGTCTACTTTGTTTTCTCGATCCCGAACTAGCCCCTGGTTACATCGCATGGATCGCCCACGACGGCGAAGAAACGCATCTGGGCGTTGGCGGTTATCCATCGCGCTTCGACCCGCTGGCAGCGCTCGAAACATTCCGCTCACGCGTTGCCAACATAGTTAACCTCAAAGACGCGAAACAGATCGAACGCCGCGCCGGATACATTCCCGTGGGTGGCGTACTGCAAAACATCGCAAACACAAACGGACTGCTGATCGGCGATGCCGCTGGCGCAGTTTCACCGCTTACTGCCGGCGGATTGGATCCGTGTATGCGTCTCTCTGCGTTCGCAGCGAATGTCGTGAGCGAGTATTTGTCGAGTGCTAATCCGCAGGCTTTGAGTATGTATTCGGGAGAGTTGTTCCGTGCCAGATTTGCATCGCGTTTGTGGGCGCGTCGCGTTGCGTCCACTCTTGGTCAGCGGCAACTGATTGAGTTAGGGTGCGCCGTGCTGCGATTTCCACTGCTTAACCGAATCGCGCGGCACGTTTTCTTTGGGCGTGGTTCATTTCCTGACGTGGAGACGACGGCAACCTTCTATTGCGCCGCGCGTGGCACGAGCATAGACGCCCGCCCTTGAGGACTCAATACTCAAGCTTCCCTCAAAAGTCATAATGATCGGGGTTTGCGCCACAATCATCGCAACTGTAGGGGCGGCCCTCCGTCCCTACAGTTGCGCCCTTCAAGTTCTGACATTTGGGCAGAGCCTTTCGCAGGGTTGAAACGATCCTCCGAACAGGCTGCGACAATCAACTGAAGCGTTGATAGTTCAGTTTCGTAATCGTCCGGCTCTGGCGGAGGCACTGGAGTAACCTCCATCCGGTAATTTTCATCAGGCCACTCCGGAATCAACGCGCTCATTCCTGCGGAGCCTGTACCATACCCGCTCCAACGTCGAACGTATCGAAGCCAGAGGCCAGCTCTTCAGTTACCGCTGAACCGATCAGTTTCGCCGTCAATTGAATAGAAGTCAGCGGTCTGGTTTGCTGAATCTTTTCGGCCCACAGCGCGGCTACGCCCGCCACGTGAGGCGTCGCCATGCTGGTGCCACTCAGCGTCATGAGTCCGCCACCCGCATTGGCCGAGAGAATCCCGACTCCTGGACCAGACACAAGCGCGCCCGTATTTGAAAATGGAGCCACCACGAAGCCATTTTCACCTTCACCAAGTGCTGCCACTGAAATAATGCCTTCGGCTACTGCCGGTGGACTTACAGCTATTTCAAAATCCGGGTTCGTGTCTCTGCGACTCTCGTTGCCGGCAGCGGCAACGAAAATCGACGCTGATGAGAACGCGTTTTGAGCGCGAACAAATGACGTTAGCCGGTCGAACAATTGCAGGTTTGCACGATAGCCTTCGAGCGCACGGGAGGTGGCCAGTTCGGTGGGAAGGCCTGCCCTCTCTAATCTTTTCACCAAGCCGGGAAAGTCGATCCCGAGCGACATCGAAATCACATTAGCGCCCTCATCGATGGCCCATTGAATCGCTTTAACGATATTCGTACTGCTGCCGCCGTCGCGGCCCAGCACCTTTCCGATTAAGGCTTTCTTTACGCCCGGTGCAATCCCTATTCGCGTCCCTTCGACTTCCCTTCCGAACACGGTGCCGGCACAGTGAGTCCCATGCCCGTCTTCATCTCCGTTTCCCTCACCCGTAAAGTCCTTCTCGATGATTTGGACGCCGGTAAACGCCGGGTGAGTCTTGTCTATACCCGTATCAAGGATCGCAACAACTGTCCCTTTCCCAGAGAATGGGGACGTGTCCGCACCAATTGCTTTCACACCCCAGGTCGTTCCGCCTGACGCAGTTGCTTCCGCAGTTTCGACCGCAAATGGCTTCACGAGTTTTATTGGAATTGAGGGGGCGACGGCGAGGACATCCGACTCGCGTGCCCGGTCGGCTATTTCATGTCTTTCGATCTCGTCGGTGTCTACAACCACAGTGCTAGCGGACTCCGGCTGGACTCCCCTGGGATTGAACGAGAATATGTCTCGAGTACTCGGACGGACGTTGCGCAGGATTATGTATTCCTCTTTCATTATCACTCCTTACATTTATGTGAAGTTCGTGGGAGCTAACCCCCTGATTTGACCGGTGCCGCCGTGCCGGCGATTCGGGGGCGGCTAGTCGTACATTTCAGTTATCAGGAAAAATGTAATCGATAAAAAGATCACCGGTTGAGAAGTTGTTCGGAAGTTTTTTCAATTGACCTCGCGCCTCAGGAGACGGATCAAAGTCAGCCACTTTGATCCAGTCGCTGCGAACGAGCCTGTTATTTGTGCGCTTCTGCATCTCGACCATCAGCTTTATTCGCGGAACCTCTGACTCGTTCTCGACGTGGCCATGAGGCCGTTTTCGATCGGGATCACCGCTTTCGGTAGAACACATTGAAACGCAGTTGCGGTTCAGAGCCGCAACCGCGGGGATAGGATTGGCATTCGTGCTGCCGTGATGTCCGACTTTGTAAAAGTCAATCGAACCGAGGATGCCTTTTGCTCTGTCAGTAAGGCTCGGGACGTCTTTACCTGTTGCCCTCTTTCCATATAACCAGTAGGACCAATTACCCCATTGCGCATCTCCAACAAAAAGTAATTTTTTACCCTTGCACGTGAACAGGACTACCAGGCTCTGGTTGTTCAATGTTCCGTCGATGGCGTCTGCGAGTCCTAAAAGAACATCGGGCTGTGCTGATTGCAAAACTCTTTCGAGGTCTTCCGGTGTAGCCGGCAGGTCGTTATCGAACTGTTGCTGAGTTTTGTAACCTTGAAATGCAGCCTTCGGATAATCACCAGCGCTTGCCGGCCAATTTTTTTCAAATGGCTTGAGACGACCGGAAGGAGGCAGCCCTTTGTCGGCGACAGCGGCGAGGTACTGCTGCCGCTTGTTTTCAGCTGTCGAAAACTCTCCCTCGGTCGCAAGCGGTGCAGGACCCAACAGTTCGGCGGTGATCGCACCCTGCAACTCTTCGGGCAGTTCAGGTTCGTCGCCGGCTTCGTAATAAAAGACGGGAGGTTTGTTCCTGAATCCTTCAGTTAACAGTCTGAGGGCCTTTTCGTTTTTTCCTTCGCCCACGCCCAAAGCATCCTGGACCTTATTCAAAGCCTGAACGCCGGCATCATCGGTACGCGCGCCAAGTCGTAGTTCGAGTTGACTGGCGACAGAGACGATCTGGGCTTTGAGCTTCTTTGCGCTTTCGAGCTTTGGATCGAGCCGGTTCGGCAACCAGACTGCACCGACCTCAAACTTTGCAAACTCCTCAAAGTTTGACGCAAAACCCGAGATGTGGTCGGCGTGATAGTGTGTTGCGATGACCAGCGCCAGTTTGCGTTTTGTTACAGCGGCGAGATTCTGAACACAGTCGTCCATCGTCTTCAAGTCGCCTTTAAAAACGCCGCAATCGATCAGGATGTGTTGTTCACCAGCTTTCGTCGGGACAGTGACGAGGAAAAAGTCGCCAAAGCCGATGCGGTACATGCGTACTCGAAGCACGCCCTTAACCTTGCTTCCCTTCCTGGCTTTGCTGGGCTTCTTTTTTGCGCTTTTCTTGCTTGCTTTTTTGGTTGCCATCTCAGAGTCCTTGGTGAAGCAGGCCAAAATTGACCTGGAAATGATTCGGATCTTCAGTGTTGCCTTCCGCCAATCCCATCGAGAGACTGTATACCCGCTGAGCATGTTTCCGGGCTTCGGCTTCTGGTCCCTGCATCCGCTTGCCGATCGCAAACCGAACTAGTGCTTTACCCTTGTAACCGAAGTCATTGAGTTTTGGAGCAGATATGATCAAGGTGACACCAGCGCGGAAGGGGAACGAGCCTGCCAGCGGCATACCTTCGTCAAAGGGCACTCGCTGAGTTTGTACAAGTTCGACAACCATGTCCGTCCGGAGGCTGCCGTCCTGCCCAATTCGAAAGACCGGATGGAAAGAGGGCGCGTAGGGTTTGAACTCGAGGGGCAGGTTAGGATCGGCATTGAATCCTAATCGCTCCGCATTCTCTTCGGCGTATTGACGCAGCACGCTTCCGTTGATGTCTTTCTCCGCGCGCGTCAGACCGTTGGGATCGCCAAACACGAGTGTCGTGAGTTTCTTTTCCTTCGTAATTGGATCTTCCAGAAACACTTCTACCGGCGGTAACGCTCCTTCAGCCGGAGGATCGGTCCACTTCGGAACCTTTGGCCAACAAAGCGCGTCCTGAGAAAAGAAAGCCGCGGACTCCGGGTAGATTCCCCGCACGCTAAAGGCTTGCATTAAGGCATCGCGCACGTCAGATCCGTCCATATCCTTCAGATCGATATGAGCAGTGATCAACGCACGAAGGTAGTCGCCAAAAGTAATGTCTACTGGTGGGCAATAATCCAGCGCGCGTGCACAAAGTTGAAAGAACTCGGCTGCCGTTGCCGACGCGTGTTCGGTGAGGAGACGCGCCAATGGTCCAGGTAGATCCTCCGATTGATTTAGTGCGCCGCTGGCGCGATACACACGAAACAGATCTGCGGCTCGCTTCATGTAGATGGAGAAATATGCGTCAAACACAGCAGCAACCAAGATAGATCCGCGGAAATGCACGTCGCTGATTCGCGTCTTGATGTCGTTGGCGTTTGGGCGCCGGTCGAGAGCGGCTCTCAGGCCGCGGTGCATCCCTGAAGCTTCGCCAAACTGCTTGGCGAGGTCGGTTAATGGATTGCGCCTCGGTAACTGAGAAGCGAGCGTTGGCTTTGAGTCATCATCGGCCGTGCCGTTCGTGGAACGAGGAGGCGCGGTGTCAGGCTTGAGCTCGAACTGGTAAAGCTGGCCACCTGTTTTTTGAATAGTGTCAAGCAATGCATCTTTATGCGAGAAGTGACTGAACAGTGCCGCCAGATCTGAGAACGCTTCATGAAATGCAAGCACGTCGGGATTCGTGGGTTCCGTAAAATAAGTGCGAATTCCGTCGATGATGGCGTGGGTCACTTCATGAGCGATGATGTCGTGGGAGAGGCAAGTGAAGACACGCTGACCAGGCAGGTTTTGACCCTGCTCTGTTTCATCCGCGGTGAAGTAACCAAACAGAATCCCTTTTGCCTCAGGACTGTAGAAAGCGTTGGCCTGGACCATTGCATGAGGAAAGAGATGCAGCTTCCAAATATCTTTCGTCTTGCGCCAACTGCCTCCTTCGTCATCCGGCGTTTGCGTCTTCTGATCGAAGCCTCTCGGCCGATCGGCGCGTCGCCAGCGGATGCTTCGTCCCAGCGCGGCTTCAAAACGTTCGACCGTTTCGCTCGCCACTGCATAGACCATTTGCTGGTGAAATCGGGGGTCTGATTCAGAAGGATCGAGTCCGCCGCGAGCGAGGATTCTTGGGTGATCGAGATCTACCGGCGGGTAGTAACATTCGTTGGCGCCATCGTAGTCGACGACCACGATTTTGCGTCCCACTGGGCCGGGTTTCAGATCGTCTTCCCATTTTATTTTGACGGACATAACGTTGCCGACGTAGTTGCCTGCACTCGGATCGAGGGCATAAACCTTCAGGGTCCTGACCGGAGGCGGCTCAAGCTCCATCCATGGACAAGCGGCTCTATCCGTCGGGACATTGCCGCCTCCATTTCCGCCGGCACCGTTGCCAGATGTCTTGGGTTTTGCGATCAGGGTTTCGGATGTTTTGCTTTTAGTCTTTACTCTTGCCACGATCGGCCTCCTCCGTTCGAGACTTGTGAGCTGATGGAAATAATGGCGCCAGTACGTCCGGCTCAGTGCTTGAATCGCTGGACTGGGAATTGGCTGAATTTGGCCCGCTAACCTACATGGCGCAGACCGCAGAAACATTTCTGGCCGTTATCACATTGGACTTACCCGAAGCGTGCTCTGGGTCGTTGCGTTGCTGGATAAATCGGTTTGTGGGACCGATCTTGAAAACACCTGCGGATCGTCTGAAAGAGAGCTGTCGAACTCTATGCGAAAGCGGCTGAGGTGTCAATAAATCCAGGCTTTAGTTGGGTAGGTCCATCCAAGCCCCTCCTTGGAGTGACCTGAACTTCAACTGTGTTGACATCAATAACTGCGAACTTTTGCAAACCCTCTTGAGTAATATAAAGCGACCTTCCCACGGTGTTCTGGTCTTGTCACCTCGAATGTTGAGACGTTAGTCCCGTAGCGAAGAGTATTGAATATGCTTAACAGTACCTTTCAAGACCTGCGATATTCATTGCGAGCTTTGCTTAAGCATCGCAATTTCACCGTTGCTGCTCTATTGACGCTCGCTCTTGGCATCGGCATAAACACTAGCATCTTCACGCTGCTGTATTCCGTCGCCTTCCGTCCGCTGCCAGTAAAGAACCCGGAACGCGTGGTAAACGTCTATCAAACTCTTGAAGGTGACTTTTCTCGTGAAGTTGAAGGCAGTGTGGAACTGCTTTCTTATCCCGAATACCTGAGGTATCGAGATAACGTCGCGAGCGTTTCCGGGCTGGCGGCTTCCGCGGATGTAAAACTGTACCTGGGCGGCAGCAACGTTGAAAAAATCAACGGCCTGATGGTTACCGACAATTACTTCTCGCTTCTGGGAGGCGGTAGTGCTCTCGGCCGCACTTTTTTCGACAAAGAATGCCAGGCGCCGGAATGTGCGGTCGCCGTTCTGAGTTACGGTTTCTGGCAGCGAAGGTTTGGATCTGATCCGAGTGTAATCGGCACTTCGCTCATGCTGAATCGCCAGCGCTTCACTGTACTTGGAGTCGCGTCAAGCGATTTTCATGGCGCCGAGATGACCGTTCCCGATGTGTGGATTCCGGTAACGATGCAGCCCGCGGTGATGCCCGAAAACAAATTTTTGGCACGGCCCAACTGTAGTTGGCTAACTGTAATGGGACGATTGAAAGATGGCGCCTCGTTAGAGCAAGTGCAGGCAGAGATGCAACTGGTTGCTGCACGGATCGATCAGGAGTATCCCGGACGAAAGTCGACTGTAAGTGTCATGCCCGGGTCGCATCTCAACTCCCCTGAAGTTCGCGACGAAGGATTGCCGATCGCAGTGTTGGTGATGGCTACGGTTGGTCTGGTGCTGCTGATCGCGTGCGCGAACGTATCGAATCTCATGCTTGCGCGGGCCGGAGCACGACGAAAAGAGATTGCCGTGCGGCTCGCACTCGGAGCGAGCCGATGGCGATTGATTAGACTCCTGCTGACGGAAAGCCTGCTGCTCGCCGTACTCGGCGGTATCGCCGGGTTGTTTCTTGCAGTTACTTTGCCACCACTCTTGTTGTCGGTGATTCCTGAGGCCGGTCTTGATGTCGACTTCAGGCCTAACGCAACAGTTTTCGCTTACATGTTTTTGATTTCTCTCATTACCGGTGTTGTATTTGGACTGGCGCCGGCGATCGAATCCACAAAGCCGAATCTAACGACAGCGCTTAGCTCCACGAGAAACAACACCCGCAACTCGCGGCCGCACTTGCGCAATCTGCTGGTGATTGGTCAGGTCGCGGTGTCGCTGGTGCTTCTGATCGGAGCTGGGCTGCTGGTGCGCGGCTTACAACAGGCCCAATCGACCGACCTCGGATTTGATCAGAAGAATCTCGTTGTCTTATCGATGGATCTGCCGGCACAAGGTTACGACGAAGCGCGTGCGGCTACACTCCATGCGCAACTCTTCGAACGCTTAAAAACTTCACCGGGAATTACATCGGTTAGTCTCGCGCAAATAGTGCCCTTCGCGGGCGCGCGCGAAGAGCTCATCGACGTCGAGGGACAAGGATCATCGCTGAGCGTCGGCGCAAACGTAGTTTCTGCTGAATACTTTCAAACGCTTGGGATTCCGCTCCGGCGCGGTCGTTTGTTTACTGACGAGGATGCTCGTAGCGGAGAATCGCCCGCAGTTATTAGCCAGACGATGGCTAATCGTTTCTGGCCCGGCGCTGATGTGATCGGTAAGCGCTTCAAAGATAATGCCGGGAAATCGCACGAGGTTGTTGGTGTTGTCGCCGACATAAGTAGCACGCAGCTTGGTAAACTCGACGGCGCCTTGTTCTACACACCTGTCTCGCCGGCTAAGTTAAGCGGTCACAGTTTTGTCCTGCGAACAAACGAGAATCAATCGACGAGCGCTATCAGAGACGTAGCGCGTTCGGTGGATAGAGAGGCTTTTGTATCGGTAGAGCCACTGGAGGAAAACGTGAGGCGCATGTTGGAACCGGCGCGAATGGGCGCGTGGTTCTCCGGAACAGTTAGTTTGCTGGCATTGCTCATTGCGGCAACTGGAATTTACGGCATGCTGTCGTATCACGTCGTCGAGCGTACAAGCGAGATCGGCATTCGGATGGCACTCGGCGCACAGCGGCGCAACGTCCTGCTGCTCATAGTGAGCGACGGAATGAAGCTCGCGGGGATTGGCACAGCGATCGGTCTGGTCCTTGCAATTGTGCTGGCAAAGGTATCGACCGCGCTGCTGTTTGGTCTGGGACCAACAGATGCATTCACGTTTGCAACCGTCTCAATCGGCGCACTCGCAGTTGCGTCACTCGCTTGCTACATTCCCGCGCGACGCGCGACGAAGGTGGACCCACTGGTTGCTTTACGCAACGAATGAGGCGCCGCATTGGTATCAGTGTCATCCGTACTCCAACACGTCTACTGGATCGGCGGCGGGAGCGGCGCAGGCAAAACGACCATCGCTCGACGCATAGCGGCTCAGCACGGTTTGCGTGTTTACGCGACTGATGACGTGATGGCGGACCACGCCCGCCGGAGCACACCTGAAGATTCCCCGTTACTCCACAGGTTCATGGCCATGGACATGGATGAGCGATGGGTGAACCGGCCTCCCAAAACTTTGCTGGAGACGTTTCACTGGTTTCAGGGCGAGGGCTTCAACCTGATTATCGAAGACCTACTCTGCTTCTCACGTGAGCCCGGTGTTATCGTGGAGGGATTCCGATTGTTGCCACGCCTTGTCCAGCCTTTCCTCTCAGTATCCACTCGTGCCGTCTGGCTATTGCCGACTCCCGCCTTCCGTGAGGCAGTGGTGAAGAGTCGGGGCGGATCGGCTTGGGGATTTCTCGCCAGGACCACCGATCCGGAAAGAGCCCTGCGCAACCTGCTTGAGCGTGATCGGATGTTCACGGAAATTCTCCGCGAGGAAACGGCGCGGCTGGAACTGCCTGCCATTGAGGTCGACACCACGATGACTGAGGACGAACTCGTCAGGCGAGTGACGGAAGCGTTTGGGCTCTGACCGCGATTAGCCAACCTATTTAGATGAAGTTCTTTCCGAGGCCCGCTTCGATCGCGACTTTCTGGCGGTTGGCTGGTCCTTGGTGAGGTCTACGATTTTGTTGTTTCTGAGCACGTAGACGGGAGTTCCAGTTTTGATTCCGAGTTCCAGCGCCCGCTTTGCCGCGCGACGCAAGGCCCGCAGCGTATCTTGTGCTTCGCGTGAAGGTGGCTTGACTCGACGGTTCATACTAATTTCCAACTGCCTTCCTCTGAGATCAGCTGCGGTGTATTGCCTGAATTATCGTACCACTCCCACTTATCTACCAACTCCATATAAATGTGTTGCAAGTTGCGAAGACCAGAATGAAAACGCCGGCGTACAACAGCGCTCCCAACATCGTGCCCACCCTGGGCCACTCTCGCAGCAACACGCGCTATCGCAATCTCAGGATTGGGCAAACTCAAAAATATGAGTTTCACGCGATAACCGGCGCTTCGCCATCGCGGAATCAGCCGCGCGTAAACATGCCCGCTCAACGTCGTCTCGAGTGCAAAGCTTTCACCTTTGCGAACGCGGCGCTGGATCTCAGACAGCATAATCCGGCCCGCTCGAATTGCCGCCCGATCCGGATCGAAAGGTGACAATCCAGCAGCAATAAGATCTACATTAACAAAGTCGGGACAGTGCGCTTCTTTTAGCAAGTACTCGCGAGCAAAAGTCGTCTTGCCGGCGCCGTTCGGTCCGGCGACAATTATGATCCGCTGTTGCTTGGGCATGGTCTAAGATTCGATCCATCTTTATTCCTATTATCTGTGGCCTCTGAATTTCGCGCGCTTTAGATCCCATCGACCGCACAACGGAAAAAAACACGTTCGCGAAAAATCGATTCTATATCGTAATTTTTGTGACCTGGTTCATACAGAGATCTTACAGCGCATCGGAGTCGACATAGCTATGATTGATGACTTCGACAACATCTGTAAAAGCATAATTCTCCGGCAACTGAAAGAATTCAAAATTAAAAGTTGTGCCATACGAGAACGCCTTACCATCTCTCATCTTAAAGCCTGAGACGATTAATGAATCGTTTCATTTGCGTTCAGAGATGCCCTTCTCACTTCCATCGGTAGTCGTAAGATTGAGTGGGAGTCTTGCGCACATCGAACCGCCGCGTAGCTTCGTCGTCCATGCGCGCGCCGCAACTCGGACAAACAGCAGAGTCGATGCTGATCTCTTTCGAGCAGGAAGGGCAAGTGAAGTGACGGGGCGTCATCTTGTTAATCCTGCGAATCTTGTAAGTCCTGTCAAAACATAAGACAGGATGTCAGGATTTCCAAGAATGAACAAGATTACTCGGCAGTTACAGTGGCTTCATCCGCGTTAATTCGCGGCTAAAAACTCCGACATAGTGTTTCCGAAGACGGGCGGCCACGAAGGGCCGCCCCTACAGTTGGGCTTTCTTCAAACTGAGATAATGGACGCGCTGCTTCTTGTCGAGGTGCTCGATCGCGTAGCGCAGTGCTACACGTGGCATTGTTGCGGCGTGCTGGTCCAAAAACTTCAACAGCCGCGGGCGGTCTTTGTCGCCCGCGAAGCGCAACATCCAGCCAGTAGCTTTGTGAACGAGATCTTCTTTCTCACCGAGGAGCATCTCGGCGATGTTGTAGGTGTCGTCTAACTCACCTTTACGAATGAAATAAGCAGTGCTCACGATTGACGTGCGGCGCTCCCACATGTTTTTGGAACGCGCGAGCTTGTAAAGAATCTTGCGCGGCTTGTCCGACAAGTAACCGCCGATGACGTGAATGGCACAGACGTCAACCAGATCCCAGTTGTTGATGCGGTCGTGTCGTCTGAGGTAAAGGTCGAACAGTTCTTTCCTGCGTTGGGGAGTGGTCTTCTTACTCCGCGCCTGCTTATCCATGATGCTACAGGCGCCCGCCCGAACTTCATGGATCTTGCTTTCGAGTAGCTTCTCGATCTCGTCCGGCGTCATCGCAATGAACTCTTTAGCGAGCGCGAAGACCTGGCCCATTCGCACGCCGATAAACTGATCGGCATCGCCGTCGGTTGCGTTCTTGAAATAGCGCAGGGTCTTCTCGCGTTCGATGGGCGATTGGTAGGTTTTGAGTCGCTCGATAAAACGTTTGGCGGTTGGGGTGTTAGTGTTGGTAGTCATAGCGAGTAGTGGATCCCTCCTTGGAGTGCGGCGGCCTGGCGCCGCTTTGGCCTTGATCACGCAAGATCGGAACAAAGCGGCG
>JAICGZ010000204.1 GCA_025922875.1 Pyrinomonadaceae bacterium | reverse complement strand
GTCATTCGAAGGGTTCAGACCGAGATCGGCAGCGCGAATCGCTTTCTCAACCGCGCCAATCTGAGTTTGGTCCCAGGGCTGCACGGTGAGCATCTGCGGCTCTGGCGCATGCACTGACGCCATCTGGCTGAGCGGCGTCATTGTGCCGTAGTAATCGACCATCACGGTATCTAGAAGACTGACGGCGGCACGACCAGTGCGCACGGTCGCAAGCTTGCGCCTGAAATCTTCAATGACTGTTTCCATTCGGGGCCGCGTTTCCTTGATTACGTCCTTTTCACTCATCTCACTGAACTCCGCTCAAGTGATTAGTCAACCAACCTTCGTTCCCACGCCGTGCTCACCTGTGACCACCCGCTTGATGTTTCCGGGCTCTCGCATGTTGAAGACAATGATAGGCAGGTTGTTATCCATGCACAAAGAGATCGCGGAAGCATCCATCACCCTGAGTTGCCTCTCCAGAACCTGCCGGTATGTGATCTCGTTGAAGCGTTCTGCAGACGCGTCAGTCATCGGATCGGCGGAATAGACACCGTCAACTTTAGTCGCCTTCAAAATAATGTCGGCTTTGATCTCCAACGCTCGCAGCGCCGCCGCCGAATCGGTAGTGAAGTACGGATTGCCGGTACCGGCTGCAAAGATAACCACCCGTCCTTTTTCCAGGTGGCGCACCGCGCGGCGGCGAATAAACGATTCCGCCAGCTGCGGTATGTCGATCGCGGATAACACACGCGTATCGACCTGGATCTTCTCGAGCGCATCCTGTAACACGACAGCGTTCATCACCGTCGCCAGCATTCCGATATAGTCAGCCGACGAGCGGTCCATGTTGCCGGCGCTCTTGGATACGCCGCGAAAGATGTTGCCGCCACCGACCACGACCGCCACCTGCACGCCCACCGCGTGAACTGCTTTCAATTCTTCGGCGACACTTCGGGCTACATTGACATCGATGCCGTAATTCTGCTCGCCCATCAAAGCTTCGCCCGAGATCTTCAGGAGAACACGGCGATAGGCTAAAGGCGATTGTTCGATTGCGTTTGTGGTCATCAAATAGGTCGAATAGGTCCTATACGACTTATAGGACCTATTTAGTTATTCGAGCAACGAAGCGACTTCACCGCCGAAATCGTCACTGCGGCGTTCGAGTCCTTCACCCATTTTGTAGCGCGTGAATCTTCGGACCGCGATTCGCTCGCCGGTCTTGGAAACTTTTTCGGTGACCAACTCACCGACAGTCTTCTCTGGAGCTTTGACGAACGGCTGATCGATCAAAACAGTCTCTTCATAAAACTTATTCAGGCGGCCTTCCACGATCTTCTCGATGACCTGTTCGGGTTTGTTCGCGTTCTTGGGATCATTCTTAGCCTGAGCCCTCGCGATCTCGCGCTCTTTTTCGAGCACGCTCGACGGCACTTCTTCCCGCGAAACGTAGCGCGGCTCGGCCGCGGCGATGTGCATGGCGATATCCTTCACCAGTTGCTGAAACTCCTCACCACGGGCCACGAAATCTGTTTCGCAGTTCAACTCCACGAGCACGCCGACTTTTCCACCCATGTGAATATACGAGCCCACGATTCCTTCAGCCGCGATTCGACCCTCGCGCTTTTTCGCGGACGCCAAACCACGCTCGCGTAAAATGTCTACGGCCTTATCTTCATTTCCGCCTGCTTCAACGAGCGCATTTTTGCACTCCATCATTCCGGCTCCGGTCTTTTCACGAAGCTGCTTTACCGCCGCTGCTGTTATTTCAGGCATGATTCCCAATCTCTCCGAGTACTAGATTATTTGTCTTCAATGAAAAACGCAGCCCGGCGGATGGTCCGCTTGAAGGCTGCGCTCACCGATGAGTAAGAATATCGCTTAGCTCGCCGCCACGACAGATTCAGTGCTTTCATCGGGCGCGCGTTCAGTTTCCGCGGCATCTGCGCCCGGTGATGTCATGGATTCGGATCGCGCCTCCCGGCCACCGAGGCCGCTCACATCCTCGTCGTCCTCAGATGCAAGCTCTGCCGCAGCACGTTCACCAGCCGCACCTTCTTCTGTGGCGGCCTCGCCTTCACCTGAATCTTCAGCCGCCACCGAAGGAACGACACCACCCTCGGTGGCGATCTGATTACCCTCGACGATGGCATCAGCGATTCTGGAAGCGAACAAACGTACGGCGCGCAAGGCATCGTCGTTGCCCGGTATTACGTAATCGATCCCTTCGGGAGAACAGTTCGTATCGACCACTGCAACGATCGGAATTCCGAGACGATTAGCTTCAGCGACTGCGATCTCTTCCTTCTTGACGTCGATGATGAAGATAGCGTCAGGCAGGCGTGTCATCGACTTGATGCCGGAGAGGTTCTTGTTCAGACTCTCACGCTCGCGATCAAGCTTGATGCGCTCCTTTTTCGTCATCTTCTCGTAACGACCGTCAGTCTGCATACTCTCGAGATCCTTCAGTCGCTTGATCGACTTCTGGACCGTCTGAAAGTTGGTGAGGAGACCGCCGAGCCATCTTTGATTGACATAGAACTGTCCACACTTCTCTGACTCTTCGCGAATCGCGTCCTGTGCCTGCCGTTTGGTACCGACAAAAAGAACGGTCTTGCCTTTGTCTTCAGCGATGAGATTGGTGACGAAGGCGATCGCTTCGCGAAACATTCGCTGCGTCTTTTGCAGGTCAATGATGTAAATGCCATTGCGCTCGCCAAAGATGTATTCCTTCATCTTTGGATTCCAGCGCCTTACCTGGTGACCGAAGTGAACACCGGCCTCCAGCAGCTCTTTCATGGTAACCGAAACCAAACTAAGTCTCCTTTTCGCTAATTGGTTTAATGTACTCGCCGCAGCCTCTCGACTCTTTCGCGTAAGCAACCAATCGTGCTACGGCAATGGATTGAAAGTATTTCCGATTTTCAATTGCCGATTGCCGATTTCAAAAGCGATTAGCCAATCTTTGAAATTGGCAATCGGCAATGGGCAATCGGCAATGTCTTATCTCTTCGAAAACTGGAATCGTTTCCGAGCACCCTTTTGTCCGTACTTCTTGCGTTCCTTGATTCGGGGATCGCGGGTCACCAGACCTGCATGCTTGAGAGCTGGACGAAGGTCGGCATTGAACTCAAGCAGCGCTCGAGTGATGCCATGCCTGATCGCTCCCGCCTGGCCGGCAGGACCACCGCCCGTGACGTTGATGACGAGGTCAAACTTGTTCGTGGTTTCAGTCAGTTGCAGGGGCTGACGAATGATCATTCTCAGAGTTTCGTTGGGGAAGTAGCGGTCAAAAGGTTTGTGGTTGACCTTAACTTCGCCCGCGCCGGGTCGCAGGTAAACTCGGGCAGTTGCCGATTTGCGCCGCCCCGTTCCGTAATACTGAATTTCAGCCACAGTAATCTTTCCTCTTATCTTCGTCTAAGCTTGTTGTGAATTGGTTTTGTGAGTTAGGTCGAGGGCTTGTGGGCGCTGGGCTGAGTGCGGGTGCTCGGCATCGGCGTAAACTTTGAGCTTCTTCGCCATGGCCCTGCCGAGTTTCGTCTTCGGCAGCATGCCCTTGATGGCGAGCTCAAGAACTCGCTCGGGGCGTTTGGCAATCATCTCCTTCGCGGTGATCTCTCTGAGACCTCCTGGATACCGCGTGTGATGACGATATAATTTCTGCTCAACTTTGTTTCCCTTCAACACGGCTTTTCGTGCATTGATCACAACGACGTGATCGCCAGTGTCTAGAAAGGGAGTCCACTGCGGACTGCGCTTGCCTGTCAATATTGAAGCAACCTCAGACGCCAGATGCCCAACGGTCTGACCGCTCGCATCTACCACGTACCATTTTCGTCTTCCAGCGAGTTCCTTACCGCTGGGGAAGTATGTCGACATAGTTAACTATCTCTGTTTTCAGCGAGTAAAACGCGAACGGCTAGAATACCGAACGGCCAAAAAGATTGTCAACCCGCGCTGCGTGAATGTGGTTCAGAGTTTGGCATTTAGACTGCTGTTTTGCGTGGGCAAGCTAAAGCTTGAACTGGCTTAGCCCGAAAAGTCAGATGGTGAACTTCTTCTAACGCCATTCCGACATGAAAAGGCCCTTCGGGATTCCGAAGGGCCCTTCGCTGCTAAAGATATCACAACCAGCTATGGTTTGTCGGGATCGGGAGTCTTGGTTGTGCCCGTGTCGTTTCTCTTAAGCTTCGGCGGCGCCGACTCGGCCGGTTTCTGCTCGCCTTCCGGAGTGGTTGTGGTCGTGTCGTCCGGTGTTGGTTGGCGACGTTTCAGAGTCGGTCTTCCCGGAGCTCCACCGTCGTCACCTGCCGCGATTGCTCCAGCCGTCGATGCGCGCGCGTTTGAAAGTCTCAACAACCGGTTCTTCACACGCTGAAACTCGGAACTGCTGATCACATATTCTTCGTGCTCGGGGAATCTGGCTGCCAAAGCAAGTGCCGAAGCTCTACGGTCGGGCGGCGCCGGATGCGTCGCAAAAGCACGAGAGATAAAGCCTGGTTTCTTCTTGTTCTTGGCTTCCAACTTCTCAAACATCGTTGCCATCGCGCCCGGATCGTAACCAGCGGCGTACATGTACTGAACGCCGAGCTTGTCAGCTTCCTCTTCTGCGCCGCGGCTAAACTTCATGAAGATTCCGAGCAGCCCGATTCCGGCTGTGTTCTGGTAAATCAGTCCGGGAATGCCACCGAGAAATATCGATCCGCCAAGAGCAGCGTATTCGAGCAGGCTCGCTTTCGTCTGGTTCTCGACTGCGTGCCTGGCCGCTACGTGTGCGATCTCGTGAGCCATCACGCCTGCGAGTTCGGCTTCGTTGTCGGCGGCAAGTAGCAATCCTTTGTTCACGTAAAAGAAGCCGCCCGGCAGCGCAAAGGCGTTTACTTCGTCCGAATCGATGACTTTGATTGTGAACGGCACTTTCGCATCGGAGTGCAGGACGATGTTCTGACCGACGCGGTTTACGTACTCGGTGATAATCGGGTCGTCTACAAACTTGGCCTGGCGATCAACTTCCGCAGCCGCTTCGCGTCCTTGCCGCACTTCCTTCTCGGTCGAACCGCTCATCTTGGCGATGAGCCCGGAATTGATGTTCCGTTTGCCGATCATGGCCGGGTCTTCGTTAGTTGAAAGTGGCTTGTTCGATTTGACGGGTGTCGCAGCAGCAGTCTTCTTCTGTTCAGATTTCTGGTCAGACTTCTTTTCGGCCTTCTGTTCAGCCTGAGTTTGGCTGGGCTTTGACGCTTGGGTCGCCTCGCCGGCTGGTTTCGTAGTCGACGTTTGGGCGACTGCCGCCACCGAGCTCACCAGTAGTGATGCGGTTAAAACGAAAGCACTAGTGGCACGGGAGAAGTTGTTCATCTCAAAAAACCTCCAAAATTATCGGACGACCTGAGGGAAGGGGTCTATGCTTGTTGTTTCGCTAATTCCAGACGCGCAGTCTATGATGCAGACGTTCGGCGGCTTGGTTGTGCGGCCGAACACAACTTCCTGTCAGGAGGAGGGCGACTCTCGCGCCTGAAACAACTTAGCGTTAGCTCGTTAAATATACCTATGCCCGACGCGAAAAGGAAGCAAAAGCCGGAAGTCTCGATCATCGGCGCCGGCCGTCTCGGGACGACCCTGGCGCTTGCACTCGCCGGCAAGGGATACGCGATTCAATCGCTCGTCGCGCGCCGGGCGCAAAGCGCGCGCCGGGCCGCCAGTCTGTTAGACAAAGACGTGCAGGTATTGGGCGCAAAACAACTGCAATCATTGCGCGGGACCGACCTCGTTCTGATCACTACGCCTGATGATCAAATTGCTGAAGTGGCCGAGGAACTCAGCGCTATTTCAGCGAAAGGAATCGCGCTGCACACAAGCGGCGCATTGTCAGCGGAGACACTCGCGCCGCTTCGTAAGCAAGGCTGGCACACCGGTTCAATTCATCCGCTAGTATCCGTCAGCGACACGACCGAGGGCGACGCAGCACTCGGAGGCGCGTTCTGGAGTGTTGAGGGTGACAAGACTGCGCTGCGCGTGGGGAAATCAATAGTTCGAGATCTTGGCGGCAGGAGTTTCTCGATCCGTTCTGAAGACAAGCCGCTTTACCACGCAGCCGCAGTGATGGCGTCGGGCAATGTAGTGGCGCTATTTGACGTGGCGCTGGAGATGTTGGGCCAGTGCGGGCTGCCACGAAATACCGCGCGCAGCATCCTGTTACCGCTCATCGCGAGTACCGTCCACAATCTCGAGACTAAAGATCCGGAACAGGCACTGACCGGCACGTTTGCGCGTGGTGATTTGGAAACGGTAAAGCGTCACCTCGCGGCGCTGAAAGGCAACAAAGAGGCGCTCGAGCTGTACCGGTTGCTGGGCAAAAGATCCTTAAAGCTCACAAGAGAGCATCCACAGATTACACAGATCCTTAAATCAGTGTAATCTGCGTAATCTGTGGATGGAAAACTTATGCAGCAAACGCCCAGCGCGAGTTACAGCTTGACCTTGCGCGTCAAACTTTCCTCACGCGCCGGAACGCTCGGTGAGTTGACTACAGCAATCGGACGTGCCGGTGGTGACATCGGTGCGATCGACATCGTCACCGTCGGCAACGACTACATCATTCGCGACGTTACCGTCAGCTCCGTCTCGAGTAAACACGGGGAACAGATCGTCGAAGCAGTCAAAGACATTGACGGCGTCGAACTGCTTCAGGTGTCCGATCCGACTTTTCTCATGCACCTGGGCGGCAAGATTGAAGTCGTCTCGAAGGCGCCGTTGAAAACTCGCGCGGATCTCTCGATGGCCTACACTCCGGGCGTCGCTCGAATCTGCGACGCTATTCAAAACGATCCTGACAAAGCCTTCACGTTAACGATCAAGAAAAACACAGTTGCTGTCGTCACGGACGGAACGGCAGTTCTGGGCCTCGGCGATATTGGACCAGCCGCGGCCATGCCGGTGATGGAAGGCAAGGCGATGTTGTTCAAGGAGTTTGCCGGCGTTGACGCGTTTCCGATCTGCTTGAACACGAAAGATCCGGACGAGATCGTGCGCACCGTCAAAGCGATCTCAACCGCATTTGGAGGTATCAATCTGGAAGACATCTCGGCCCCGCGTTGCTTCCAGATTGAAGAGCGACTCAAAGAGGAACTCGACATACCAGTCTTTCACGACGATCAGCATGGCACCGCGGTTGTCGTGTTGGCTGCATTGATCAATGCGCTCAAGTTAGTCGGTAAGGAGATGACGGAGATCAAAGTGGTGGTGAACGGAGTCGGCGCGGCGGGAGTCGCATGCTCCAAGATCATCATGGCGGCGGGCGTGCGAAACATCATCGGGTGCGATCAAAGCGGGGCCATCTACCGCGGGCGCAAAGAAAACATGAACTGGGTAAAAGACTGGTACGGACAGAACACGAACCCCAACGAAGAGAAGGGAACAGTTCACGAGATCATCAAAGGTGCGGACGTGTTTCTGGGATTGTCGGTGCCGGGCGTAATCGATCAAGACGACGTGAAGCGTATGGCTGAGAAGCCGATCGTCTTTGCGATGGCGAATCCAACTCCTGAGATCATGCCCGAGGATGCCGCGCCTTATGTCGCGGTGATGGCCACCGGAAGATCAGACTATCCAAATCAAATCAACAACGTGCTTTGTTTCCCTGGAATTTTTCGCGGCGCGCTTGCGTGTCGCGCTGCACGGATAAACGAAGGGATGAAACTTGCGGCCGCGAATGCGATTGCGGGCATCATCAGCGACGCGGAGTTACATCCCGAGTACATTGTGCCGTCAGTGTTCGATAAGCGAGTTGCGGAGGCAGTGGCGCGCGAAGTCCAGGCAGCTGCATACGCCACTGGTGTCGCCCGCCGCCAGGAGTAGTTTTACAGGATTAACAAGATGTTTCAGGATTTGCAGGATTCTATCTGCTTAGCGATTAGTGGAACAATTTGGCGGGGCACGTCGATGGCGGCTTTGATGTGGCGCGCATGTGTGAAGTGTCCGGCGACGTATATTCCGGGCACGTTCGTCTCAAATGTTTCCGGATCGTAGACAGGAACTTCCGTGAGTTTGCCCGGTTCAGTTTTTACTCCCAGCTTCTTCAACAACGTCAGGTCGGCGTCGCTGCCGACGAGTACAAATACAACGTCGTTCGCGACCGTCAGTGACTCGCCTGTTTCAGTCGTTAACCGCACCTGATCTTCGGTGATCTCATCGACGTGTTTGTAAAGCACGACTTTGAGACGCCCGGCCTTGATTTCTGCTTCGAGCGGAGTGCGCACCCAGTGTTTCATAGCGCCCGCTTTCGGATCGCGGTTCTCCCAGTCTTCACGCCAGATCGCCATCGTTGTGCGAGCGCCTTCTTCCGACAGAAACAGCGCGGCCTCGGCAGCACTGTTGCCTCCACCAACCACCAGCGCATTTTTGCGAACGTAAGCGTAGGGCTCGACGAAGAGGTGATGTACCTTCGGCAGGTCCTCGCCGGGCACATTCAGGTGGCGGGGATGTTCCATCGCTCCCATGGCGAATAAAACGCGTGCAGCTTTGTATTCAGCTCGATCAGTTTTGACAACAAAACCGTCGTCGAGGTTTCCGCTTACGTCGATAACCTTTTCGTCAGTGTTGATTTTCAGATCAAGCTTCAGGGCGAAGCGGATGTAATGCGACAGTAGTTCCTCGCGAGTTGGTTTTTCTCGCACGGGTTTTAGTGTGCCTTCATGCATCTCCACTTCGTTGGGCGTGGAGAACATTGTGCGGCCCACTGGATACTGCCGGATTGTGTTGGCGATCGTGCCTTTTTCGATTACGAGATAGTCGAGGTTTTCGCGCGCCGCCGCCTCAGCCGCAGAAAGACCGGCGGGGCCGGCGCCGATGATGAGCAGATCCAACAAGGTGCTAAAACATAACCTCCCCTCGGGCGACGAGCACCGATGGCCCCCCAACCTTCACTTCTTCAACGCGCCCGGTTTGACCTTTGACGTTGAGGTTGATGCGGCTCGGACGGTGAATAAAGTCGCCCTGTTCAATGACAAATTTATACCGGTCGTTCTCAGGCTCCAAAGTCAGAGCGCCGTGATGAACGAGATAGGCGCCCAGAGCTCCGCAGGCACTACCAGTCGCCGGATCTTCCGGAATGTTGTCGGCGGGAGCAAAGAAGCGTGCATGCGCGCGCGACGCGCCGACTTCGAGTGTTTCGCGTGTGAACGCGTGACATCCTCCAGCGCCGTGTCGAGTGTAAATATCGGCGAGCAGCGCCGCGTTGACACGACAGTCGCGCAGGTCCGCGAGCGAGCGAACCGGTACCGCCATGCAAGGCAAGCCGGTAGTGATCACCTGAATCGGCAGGCTCTCGTCCAGATCTTCACGAGCCATTCCCAAAGCTCGTGCGACTTCCGCTTGCTCGTCCGCATCTTCGATTTCATCGAGGATCTGGAAAGCTCCCTGCGTCATTACCACTTGCACTGGTTGCCCGTCTCTGAACTCGACCTCAACCGGCAACACTCCGATACCGACTTCGTGAAAGATTCGTTGCCAGCCAGTGCCGCCTTCAGGAGGAGGCACAACACCCTCACGTGCAAGCGCGTTCCACGTCCCGACAATCGGATGGCCCGCGAAGGGAATTTCGCGGACTGGCGTGAAAATGCGCAAGCGTCGCAACACTTCCAACTGCCCCGCACCGGGGTGGAGCACGAAGACAGTCTCCGATAGATTCATCTCGCGTGCTATTCGCATCATGTCGTCACTGCTGATCTCTTCAGCCTCTGGAAACACGGCAAGCGAATTTCCAGTAAAGACCTTATCAGTGAAAACATCCATTTGTACGAAACGGTAACTCTGCACAGCTTCTCTCCCTTGCCACAAAAAGGCACGAAAAGCACTCAGTAAATGATCATTGTGCCTTTTGTGCCTTTTGGCGGCTACTTTGTCATCACGTTATTGATCCATTCGTCCTTCCACTGCTTCAACTTTGGATCAGGTGGCGCGGCGCCATCCTGCGCTTCCGTTAATTGGTCGACTGCTTTACGCAGCATTGCATACAGACCAAGTGGCTTTGGATCTTCACCGCACATCTGATCGATAATGTGCGAACCCAGAATCCGGTAACTCTCAAACTGCGGCTCGTCAAAAAACTGATCCGCCGTCGACTGATGCGGAAACGTCGGGTGACTCTTCTTGTATTCGAGAACGTCACGCGGTTCATTTCCGTAAACAGCCGGTTTTATGTAAAGCAGCAGTCCGTCCTGGACGTTTCGCCCATCAATACACGAATAACGGATGCGACCAGCAGCCCAGTACATTCCCCTGTCGGGCGCCTCAGGCGGCGCGGCATAGATCGGCAAGCTGGTGAACTCGATCGGAACTCCGAGATCGATACGCACCTTGCGAATGGCGTTTCCCAGATCTCCAAAGTGATACTCGCCGTCAGCGGCCGCATCGGAAATTACGATGACGTTACAACGACGAAGGACCATCTCATAGATTCCGAGGTTTTCAAAGTGACCACCGTCGGTAAGGTAAACGTATTCGTTTTGATCGTCAGTCAAGCCGAAAGCCTCGTCGAGAATAGGTTGGACTGAATACTTCGGCGCGTGGAGACGGAAAGTATCGTTGCCCGCGGGCCCTGGATTGCCGAGCCACCATCCTAAACGCACGTTGAAAAACGTCAGCACGAGCGACAGCACCGGCGAAGTCGTGTAGTAACCCATATTCGAGCTCGCCGCCGCTCCCGAAATAGCGGCCGCGGTGCCGATCGAGATACCGCCTCGACCGCCGTACAATCTCGAGTCTCGATATCCGAGGCGGAAGCAGCCCGCGTGCAACGGAGTAACACTGAATGGTTCGGCTTTGCGTTGTTGCCACGCGAGATTGTCACCGCCGACAAGATTGAGGGTCGTGTTGATGACCGGCATTAGCCGGTAATCCTCGACAGTTTGCCGCCGCTGGATCAGATCCGGAAATGCAATCTCGAGTGCTCGCCGGCTTTGAAAAATATAATCCTGATCTCCATCCAGCTCTGCGCCAATCGGCAAATGTGCGAGACAGTCATAAAACTCCGGATCCTGTAACGCGCCGTTGAGATCTTTCCGCAGCGCGGCAAGCAACCTCGTGGAAGGAGTAAGCTTGTTAGGAACTCTCTCGACGTTGCTGAGCAGTCCTCTTTCGTTCAGGCATTTTGAAATTGCCGCCACAAGCGCGGGGTTATCCGTGAACTTCGCAATTGCCTGGTCCGGGTTGGTTTGAGCTGAAGGATTCTTCAGTTCTGGTGGTCCAGCTTTACGTGGGTTGTTCGCATACAGCAGCACATTAGCCAGTGCGACAGAATCGGCGAAGTCACTCTCGCGAAACAAACCCGCGCGCAACTCGTGCAGGCTGAGATTGTCCGTTGGGTCAAAACCTGTGAATGGATTCGGCTTTCTCTCGTAATCCGGACGAGACGCTCCAAGGAATGCTCGAATCAGTCGATTACGATAACCGCCGTGCAGGGAAAAGATGTTCAGGTTCATGATTCGCGATACGATCCGCCCAAACAACAGCAGTCCCAATCCCAACGCCAACACCAGCCAGAACGAGGTGTAATGGAGAACATTCATGTGGGCGATCTTCGCTGCCTCCCACGTCCCTTTTTCGGCGAGATGGTAGTGAATGTAATTGATGTAACACGGATAGCCAGGAGGCGTTTTCGCCAGCCACGCGAGCGGCGCTGACGGATAATTGCCCAGCAACAATGCGAGGTATTGAATGATCTTGGTTGTTATGGTTGACAGTAGAACGATCAGAATCGCGATAAAAATTACCGCCAGCAAGGGAAGCAGCTTGCTCATGATGGCGCCCAGTATGCCGCCCTGTTCAGTTCCTTCCTGATTGGGCGACTTGGGCGCGCCAGGTGTTTTTTCACTCCGCCCGAGCAACACGGCGAGTAGTCC
>JAICGZ010000203.1 GCA_025922875.1 Pyrinomonadaceae bacterium | reverse complement strand
GAGGTGTAAACTGGTGCATTCCCAAACGGCTGCGATCCGCGAAAAATGTTAGTAAATGTGGCCAAAACGTATTTGGCGCATTGTTTCAAGGCCGGCTTCATAACCCCAAGGTCGGCGGTTCGATCCCGCCCCCCGCTACCACTTACTCCTTCATATCCAAGTATTTACAAACGTTAAGCTGGTCCATTCGAAATATAGCTGTGGCCAATTTGTGTCCAAAGTTAATAGTACGGCGGCGTGCCTCGAGTGATTACCAATTGACATCAGTTTGTAGAGCTGCAAATCCGTCAGCAATTTCACTGTTCGATAGCGACCTGAAGTGAGATGAGACTTACTTGCTGCCCGACCCTGGGACCAAAACTCCCACGCTCCCCTTCCAAAAACTGTTTGCATATCTGCCAGCTCTAAGAGATAGTGTAAGTCTCCGGGTCTGACGCTGCACGAGGTGGTCCAACGACATTCTAATGGTCTCCTTCAGTTCATCCAGGCTGCGGGGACTGGCCCGCACAAGCCGCGCTGACTAAGCGTCGAAGTGAGGATTGTCTGATTTCTGTGATCGCGTGGGTACAAAGGCATTACTATCTTGGTCGCGATTTTCCGAAGGTTACCTTCGCTGGCTGTAGTTACTACGCCCTGCATTACCACGGTCTTTGAGAATATGGACAAGGCTAGAATCCAGGCTAGTCGCTATCAGAAAAGATGTCTTCACTGCAATTTTCCCTTTTGCGGAGACTTCAACAGTGCATCCATAACGGCTAGCATTGCGTTGGCGCATACCTCTTCATCGATGAGCCCACTAGCTGAGACGATTGCTGTTTCGGCATCTGCTTTGGCAAGCTCGCGAAACGCTGGTTCTAATTGGTAGCTGACGCCATTAACGTTCAGTGGGAACACGCGAACAACTCGTCCTTTTTCAACTTTTTGAGCCCAAACGATACGCCTCAACGATTCTGGCTTCTGGTTATTGAAATCTTTAATTACGTCGGCGAACATCGTGGTTCCGGAAACTGGATCCACTTTGAGCATTTCTCCGGCGGCCAGAAGAAGTAAAGTGGAACGACGCGCATCATCAAACTTCTTAGCAGTTTGACTGGCATCCCGTAAGGCATCTGCTGCAGCCTGGACTCGTTTGGCTGATAAATGAGCATGCGCGACGCCCAATAATAGGATTGTACGTTCAATGTTGAAGGGCATTTTCTCGATCAACTTCTCACCGGTTCGAACGTCCCCTCTCTCGAGTGCGACTGCACCTTCTCCAAAGTCAATCAGCGACCTCAAACGTAATTGCAAATGCTGATCAGAAACTTTCTCGTTGACGGTTCTGGCCCGAGAATAATCCTTCAACCGCCAAAGCTGTTCGATAATCGAAAGATATCTTCCATCGCGGAGAATAGAATCTGTCAGACGGTCGACCTCGGCTAAGGATTCATCCAGATTCAGTGGTGGACTCTGTGCGAGGTTCTTGTAGGTCGAATCATCCAGCATTGCAGCAGGCACATCTTGAGAGAGCGCTTGCATCTGTGCGCTCAGGATGGGGGCAAGATCTGGCGCTAGTCTTTTAGCTTTTCCAAGTATCAAATAGGCGGCCGCGTACGCTAATGGAAGTTCTTCGGACCGTGCAGTAAAGCGGCCAAGTGCAGCTGTTGCGCTTTGCAAGTAGGCACGAATCAACGATGGCGGAATATTGGGGCGATCTGCGGTAATGTCGTACACGATTACTCTACCCACTGCGACTTGAGCCGTCGCGGCAGGGTCATCCGGGCTAACTTTGGGTGAGGTGAAGATATAAGTCCCAAGGAACAGCAAAGTGTTGGGGTTGACGTTAGGCTCATTGGCGAGACGCGCTAGCACCTTTAGAAACAGATCATTCGCAAGAGATTCATTTTTACGACGCAACTCAACCAAGACGCCAACAATCCAGGGTGACACTCCACTCTGAAGGCTACGCTCAGCGAATTCAACCGCCCCTTGAGGATGATCTGTAAGTGCCAGGTCGTATGCAGTTTCCACGTTTACCTGGACCGTGGAGAAAGAATCTGCTTGATTTGCGACTACCTCGGAGTCAATTAGTCGCTTCGCCCACTCTCGATCCCGTTTCGAGATGTATCCGATAATCTGTCGCCGAATTCTTGCCAAGCCCCGAGCCGTTATCTTTAGTTCGCGCAGAGTCGCGTCATCTTTTCTGGCAGCATTATCAAGACTCTTAAGAAATAACTGTCGAGCAAAATCTTCTTCAAAGTCCCAAAGCAAATCAGCAATTCGAGAAAGTGTTATTACCTTGGTTTTCAGATCATGGAATGTCGACGCCCTTTCAGCAAAGGCCTTGGTCCGCAAAACATCAAGGGTCCGTTTATTGCGAGTTGAATCTAGTGTATCTCTTTCACTTGTGTTTGTTCGTGACTCTACCTTCTTCTCCTGCAGTCGCGGATTCTGAGGTACTCCCAACAAGCTCACGCTGATTAGGCCGAAGAGAACCAATTTCATGTGTAGGTCTCCTTGAGCAACCTCACTCCTTGTTTCACGATCAGACCGCAATAAAAACAGAGTGTCGCAGAAATCCAGACCAAAGACAGAGTAATTTGACGGCTATTGTTCGAAAGTTTTTGTTCACGGATGTAGGTCTCCGTTGATGGGTTTATCGGCGAAAGAGTAATAGGGATCATTCGCTTCTTCATGCCGAAAATATTCATCTCTTACAGTTGTAAGCGTCCGCGTTTAGGACCACCGGTGAGTAGAGATTTCCGGTTTTTGAGCTCCCCCCAATTCCGCTACCGGCCTAGAAACTGCCGCAAACGTCGCAGTTCGACGGGGCCCAGCCCGCTGTACTTCTTCCACTGTAGAACGTTGCTTCACTGATGCCGAGCTTGCGGCACTTCCGCCACCGTCACTCCGCTCTCGGCCTGCTGCAACGCAAACACGATCTGTGACTCGGTGAACTTGGATTTTTTCATGGCAATCGGTCAGGCTCCATCCTGTCATAAATTGCCCGCTTTTCTCTATTTTATTTTGGCAGGGTTTTTCGGGAGGACGTCATCAAGAGCAAAGGCAAGAAACCGAGGCACGAGATCACGGCTCTTTGTAACTTATTGCATGTAGTAGGTTTTTACTTACGGGCGATGCAGCTGTTGCGTTGGGGAATTCTTCCGGGCTTTATACCGAAGGGAGGAAGTGAAAGAACGATTTGAAGTCTACTAACCGGTTGTGTTTTCAGTAAGTAACGATCTAATATGCCTGCACATTCAAGAGTGGCCCGCTTGGCTCAGCGGTAGAGCACTCGCTTCACACGCGAGGGGTCAGTAGTTCGAATCTACTAGCGGGCACCATCAGTTCGAACGGGCGACCTTTGGTCGCCCGTTTTGCTTCCTGAGCAAAGCGGCAGAAATATCGCAGCCCGTTTAGTTTGAATTCAGATTGACGACGCTCGCTCTCACTTGGTAAATATTCCTCGCGTGGCCAGCAAAAAAAAGACCTCCACCAAGCCAAAACGCGCAACCAAGATCATGCTCATCCGTCACGCTGAGAAGCCTGCCAAGGACGGCGCTCCTTACGGCATCACCGCCAAAGGCGAACGCAGTAAAGAGTCACTCGAGGTTCGTGGTTGGCAGAGAGCAGGCGCGTTGGCGAACCTACTCACTTCAACTAACGGCCGTCCTCAACATCCTGCACTAGCAAAACCACAATTCTTGTTTGCCTCGAGACCGCTGCGGCGCAGAGGCAGCCGCAGGCCAGTCGAAACAGTTACTCCGTTAGCCCAGAAACTCGCAGTGCGAATCAACTCCGGTTTTCAGCGCGCGGAGGTCGAAAGCATGGTCGAGGCAGCCGTGTTGTGTAAGGGCGTCGTGCTGATCTGCTGGCAGCGCGAATACATTCCCGAGATCGCGTCACTCATCCTCGGCGATCGCACAGCGCCGGCAACGTGGCCGGACGACTGTTACGACATCATCTGGGTGTTTGATCTTCTTCCATCACGAACGAAGTATTCGTTCAAACAAGTTCCGCAAAAGCTCCTGGCCGGCGATTTAACCAGTCCGATAAAGTAGTGGCGCACTCGCAAACGGAATATCTGTTCTCTTACGGCACGCTCCAATCCGAAGCGGTCCAACTCGCGACCTTCGGTCGAAAACTCGACGGACGCCCTGACGCACTCATCGGCTACATCGTCGTCATGATCGAGATCACTGATCACGACTTCATCAAGACCAGCGGCACGGCCCACCATCGCAGCCTCCAGTTCACCGGCGTCCCAGCCGACGTCGTCGAAGGCACGGCCCTCTCCCTAACGGCGCACGAACTCGCCCTCGCCGACTCCTACGAGCCATCCGGTTACGAACGCGTTCAGGTCCAACTCCGATCCGGTTCCACCGTCTGGGTTTACATCCATACCGACTCCCGCTAATAATCTCCGCAAAAATTTTCCCAGGTCCTGTCGATTCTGGTGGTTCTCATTCGACCTTGTATTAGAAACGCACCTCTCGGGAGGGTTAGATGAAAACTTTCATGAGCGTTGCCCTGGTGCTCGCCACACTCGTAGGCGCAAATTCTTCGACGGGGAGCGCAACATCCATGACGCAAGATCAATCCACCAAAACCATGACCATGACGCGCACCTTCGATGCGCCGGTCGCGGAAGTTTGGAAACACTGGTCTGACTCGGAAAAGGTGATGAAATGGTGGGGCCCCAAGGGTTTCACTTCCCCGCTCGCGAAGATGGACTTTCGCGAAGGCGGTGTGTCGCTCGTCTGCATGCGCGCGCCACAGGAGTTCGGCGGCTTCGACATGTACAACACCTGGACCTACAAGAAGATCGTGCCGCACGAGCGCATCGAGTTCACGCTCAACTTCTCCGACAAAGACGGCAACAAACTCGACCCCGCCAAGATAGGCCTTCCGCCCGGGATCCCGATGGACGTTCCGCACGTCATCACCTTCAAAACTCTTGGCGACAAGAAAACCGAGATGACCGTCACTGAATCCGGTTACACAACGGACCAGGCAGTCGAGACCTCGAAAGCGGGTCTCTCAGAGTGCCTCGACAAGATGGCCCAAAGCCTGAAGGAATAACCACCACAAACATGTCGACGATGCCCAACGAAACCGTCACCGCCAGGCAATTCATCCAGCGACTGAAAGCGCACAGCTCGCCCGAAGAGCGCGAAAAGACTCTCCGTTACTTCAAGAACACCGACGGCGATCAGTTCATCGGAGTGCGGATGGGCCAGGTCTTCTCGGGGGCCAAAGAGTTCATCGACATGGCCCCGGACGAGATCGAAAAACTACTCGAAAGCAAGATCCACGAAGTGCGTGCCGGCGGTTGCAGCATCATGGACAAACAAGCACGCCGCAAAAAGACCTCGCCGGAACGTCGAAAAGAACTCTACGACCTCTACCTCCGTCGCCACGATCGAATCAACAACTGGGACCTCGTCGACGTTTGCGCCATTCACGTGATCGGCGGCTATCTCTTCGACAAACCGCGCAAGGTGCTCTACAAACTCGCGCGCTCGAAAAACATGTGGGAACGTCGCACAGCGATCGTCAGCACCGCCTTCTTCATCCGCCAACGCGACCTCGACGACACGTTCAAAATCGCTGAAATACTGATGAAGGACGAAGAAGATCTCGTCCATAAAGCGACGGGATGGATGTTGCGCTTCGCCGGCGACAAAGACAAAGCCCGCCTGCTGAGCTTCCTCGACGCGCATGCTGCGACGATGCCGCGCGTCGCCCTTCGCTACGCGATCGAAAAGCTGGACCGGAAACAACGCGATCATTACCTGGGCCTCAAGAAACGGGCCTAGAACGAAAAGGAAAAACGATGCAACGAATCACACCGTTCTTATGGTTCGATAATAACGCCGAAGAGGCGATGAACTTTTATGTGTCAGTTTTCAAAAACTCGAAGATAAAGAGAGTCACGCGCTACGGCGTAGCAGGTCCGGGCCCGGCCGGAACTGTCATGACCGCGGAATTCGAACTCGATGGACAGCCATTCGTCGGTCTCAACGGTGGACCACACTTCAAGTTCACCGAAGCCGTCTCGTTTACGGTGAAATGTGAGACTCAGGAAGAAATCGATTATTACTGGAGCACGCTCTCCGAAGGCGGCGAGACATCGCGCTGCGGCTGGCTGAAAGATAAGTTCGGCCTGTGGTGGCAGGTCGAGCCAAGCATTCTCGGCGACTTGATGGCCGACAAGGATCCGGAAAAAGCAAAGCGCGTGATGGAAGCAATGCTGAAAATGGACAAGATCGACATCGATCCGATTAAACGCGCGTACGACGGAACCACCGACTAGGCGGATTCTCGAAGCTTCTTCAGTTTTTCTATGGGCCGTCGCAACGATCGCTTACGGCGCAACATGCCGGCCCATAGATCACCCACCTCGGAAACACGCTGGGCCATCATCCGCAACGTAAAACTCTTTGGTCCAACCTCGCCTCGCTCTAGTTCTTCCCACGAACACGGCGCTGACACCGGCGCGCCGGGTTTTGCGCGCACAGTGTAAGCCGCGGCAAACGTTGCGCTGTATCCATTGCGCCCGGTATCGACGAGAATGCGATCGCCGCGGTCCACCTTACTGAACTCCTGAGTTAGGTTCTCCGGATCGCGCTTCACCATTATCTCTCCGATTACCTGCGCAAAACGCGCAACCGTTCCGAAGTCTGACTTGCCATCGAGCGGCACCGCGATATGAAAACCTTTCGAACCCGACGTCTTGATCCAACTCGGTAAGCCGAGTTCATCGAGCAGGTCGCGCAAACCCAATGCGGCGGCGCGCAACTGTTCCTGATCATCCGCCTTCATCGGATCGAGATCGAAAACGCAAATGTCGGGTTGATAAAGATTCGGCGCGCGCGAAGGCCAGACGTGAATCGTGATGCTGTTTTGATTCGCCAGCCAAAGCAGTCCTTCCTTGTCGTTGACGATCGGATGATGGACCGTGCCGCCATGCTTCGGCACCTCAACTCGTTCGAGCCACTCCGGAAATCCCTTCGACACGTCCTTTTGAAAGAACCCGGGCACACTAATTCCGCGATGGAATCGCTCCATCGTGACGGGTCGCCCGCGAAGATGCGGCAACATCACCGGCGCGATCGTTTCGTAGTACGACGCCAGCTCGCCTTTCGTGATCCCGTCGGCAGGGAACATGATCTTTTCAGGATGCGTGATGATCACTTCACTACGCTCAACAGACGCGGGTGCCGCAACTTCCCATGCGTGGTCCATTCGATGAAGCCAACGCGGACGACAACTTCCGGCCTTACCCAGTGCGCACGCAAACGCGGCAGGCCAACAGCTTTCGTGAACGGCGTTTTTTCGATCTCGAGTTTGTCGAGTCGCTCGCGCAGTTCCAACAACATAGCGTTATCGAATCCGGTCCCGATCTTTCCGGCAAAGACAAACTCGCCATCCTTGAACTGACCAACCAGCAACGCGCCGAGTCCGACGCGCTTTCCCTGCGGATCAGTGAAGCCACCCACTACGAACTCGTCCGACAACTCGCACTTCATCTTCAACCACTGCTTCGACCGCCGGTGCTCGTACGTCGAATCGCGACGCTTCGCAATCACGCCTTCCCAACCCTCTCTTTGTGCCAGTTCCCACGGCGACTCATCGTCGACGAGATCGACTCGATACAGCGGCGGTGCCAGCGGCAGTTGGGCCAACAACGCGCGTCGCTGCTCGAGCGTCAACGAGGTCACGCTGCGTCCGTCAAGCCACATGACGTCAAACACGTGATACGCGACGTCTCCGCGTGGCCAAGTAACTTCACCGTCGAAAATCGCGTCCTGTACCGGAAGGTTCTTGACGGCTTCGATAACTGAAGGTATGAGTTGCGGGAGTTGATTGCGCGAGTACAGCTCGACGGTTTCACCGTTCTTGTACGCGAGCAGCCGGATGCCGTCGAACTTGCGTTCGAAGATCCACTCCGGTCCGGTGAACCGCTCCTGGGTTAACGTCGCGGCCATCGGCACGAGCCATTTCGGAAATGAAGCCATGCAAACAAAGATTACAACATCGGCCATCAGGCGACGCGATTTTCTGCGCGGCGCGGTCCAGACGGGCGCGAGCAGCGTTGCATTATTGGCCGCGCGTCGTGGACTCGCGTTCGACACGAAACGTCATTTCGCGCCGGTCAAAGTCGCGCGCAATCGTGTCATTCGCGAGGTGGTTGGACTCAGGCCATACCGCGCCGCGGGATTCGTGGTCGAGGCGCAGCGATTCGGAAGCAAGTTTCTCGTGCACAACTACGGTCACGGCGGCGCCGGCGTCACGCTCTCGTGGGGCACGGCGTCGCTCTCCGTCGATCTCGCAAAAGACTTTCTCACGACGCGAAAATCGCCCACGCGTTTCGCCGTACTCGGTTGCGGCGTCAGCGGTCTCTCAACTGCACTGCTCCTGCAACGTCGCTATCAGAATGGACCAGGAACGGTAACGATCTACGCGAAAGATCTTCCGCCGAACACAACGTCGAACGTCGCCGGCGCGTGGTGGTCGCCGACGTCGGCCTACGAAGAGCCCGTTGTCACTGCGAGATTCATTGAACAGTTTCGCGCCGCATGCAGGATTTCGAATCGAGCTTTTCAGTTGCTGGTTGGCCCGGAGTATGGCGTGCGCTGGATCGACACGCTCGAACTCATGCGCCACGAAGCATCGCTGCAACGTGAGCTGACCGGCGGCAACGATCTCTATTATCAAACCGAAGTGCATCGCGATCCCGATACGTATTTCGGCTTTCCGTTCGTGCGCGAATACAAATCGATGCTGATCGAGCCGTCGATCTATCTGAGCGCGTTGCTGCGCGACTTCTACATCGCAGGCGGCAGAGTTGTGGTGAAGGAATTCAAGAGCCGTGCGGAACTCGCGCGCCTGCGCGAACCCGTAATCTTCAACTGCACCGGGCTCGGCTCACGCGCGCTGTTCGACGACAAAGATCTGACTCCGGTACGCGGTCAAATCGAAGTGCTGCTGCCGCAACCTGAGATCGACTACTGTTACCTCAGCAGCGGTTACATGTTTCCACGTCGCGACGGGATCGTTCTCGGCGGTACCTGGGACCATGATGATTGGTCGTTAGCACCGAATCCGGAGCAAGCCAACGGCATTCTCGAAGCACACATCGAGATCATGAAAGGACTAAGGCCCGCGGCCTAATAACGCCAACTCTTCACGTCGGCGCCCGGCGGTGCGCTCTTCAGAATTCGCTCGACGATCTTCGGCGCGTAAAACTGGTGATAGCGCAGACGCGATAACGCGTTGGGCCGCGTGTGATCGCCGTTCCAGCAATGCTCCGCGCGCGGTTCGTAATCGACGATGCCGCCATACGCCGGGTTCTTCGTAGTCTTCAAGAAATCTTCAACGAGGTAGACCGCGTTGTTCAGATAGTAGTTGTCGGCTTCGCCTACATAGATATGGAGCTTGCCTTCGAGCTTTGGTCCAATCCTGGCCCAATCGCGTTTCAGGATGTGACCAAGATCGTAATTCTCACGCCAGTACTCCGCAACTGAACGATCGATCTTCCCGGTCAACTTGTCCCAGATCGGTTTCGGATAACCGTTGCTGCCAACCGGCGAATACACCGCTTCCCAAATATCAAACTGCCCGCCGGAACGGCTGTTGGTCCCCAACGCGAGTTCCATGTGATTCATGTCTTCAACCGTTGCCGACAACTCGCCCAGGTAGTTTCGCTTTCCCGGACGAGGCATGCGCTTCCATTTCGAATCGGCGTAGTAAGCGTTCTCATGCTCGTAAATATTGACGACCGTGTAAGCGCGGAAGTCGATGGGATCCGGACACGCGGCCCAACTTCCGTTGTACTCGTCGGGATAGAACACCTGCACCGCCATCGCTTCCCAGCCACCGGTCGATCCGCCGTAAAGAAAGCGTGCCCAACCTTTGCCGATGCCGCGAAAACGCTTCTCGATTTCCGGAATCAACTCATACGTGATGGCGTCGCCGTATGGGCCAAGGTTCGCTGAGTTCACCGCGTACGAATCGTCGTAATAAGGATTCGCGTGCTGGATCTCGATGATTATGAAGCGGGGAAAGTTTGGTCCGGTCCATTCCTTGTAAAACTCGTGCGCTTGCTCCTGTTGAATTCGGTTATAGCCGGCGAGTTTGAAACGTTCGCTGTATTCGGGTTTCAGATTCGGATCCGGTGGAGCTTCGCGAAAGCCGCCGAAGTCAGACGGGAAGTGGCCGTGAAAGATGACGAGGGGATAACGAGCTTCGGGATGCGAGTCGAACCCCTCGGGCAGCAAAACGTGCGCGCCGAGGTGCATCGGACGTCCCCAGAACTTCGTCAGGCGTTCGCTTTGAATCTTGATGTGCTTGATGTACTTCGTGTCCTTCGGCGGTTCGATTGGCGGAATGATCTTGTCAAGCGCGATGGTGATTGGCGTTTGCGACGCGGGGTCGATGCGCATTTTCTGCGGCGTACTGTAGAGGTTTCCCGGCGCGCGACTCCACTGCTGACCTTCACCGCGGTCCATCGGCAACTTCACCGTATGACCATCGGAGCGACGAAATGTTTCGTAACGATGGAGCAGGCCCTGCACCCAGTACTCGCCGGCTGGAACGTCGGTCAAACTACGACGCGGGTAACCAAACGCACCCTGGTCCACAACCATTGGCTGTCCCGGCTTCCACCCTTCGACGTTGACGCCAAACACTTGTTGCGTCGTCAGGTCTTCGCTGATCTGAAAACGTGGTTCCTGCTTATCGTTGGTTGAGATCAGGAGGAGCAACCGGCCGTCGAGACCATCCTTCGAGGCGGTCGCAGGAAACGTGATCTCGAAGCGAACACCCGCTGCGTTCGATTTAAGATCCGCGTCAGCCGAGAAAACAAACACGAATATTAGAGCCATCGTGAGTGCAGGTAATAGTTTTTTCATAGTCGTGTCCTTCTTATACGTCCACCGGCAGACCTTCAAGACGCATGATCGTCAAAGCGTTCGTCGTTGGACATGGTCCGGATCGTAAGCGGTAGTCAAACACCATTCGGCCGTTGTTTACCTCCTCGCGGAAGTGGAAATTCACAACGCCGTCGATCTGGTCAGCCAACTTGATGAGTTCGAGATCGTGAGTCGCAACCAAACCGACTGTGTTGCTCTGCGACAACGCGTGAATGTACGAGCGGCTCCCGATCAAACGCTCGCGACTGTTTGTACCGCGAAAGATCTCGTCGATCAAGAACATCACCGGCAACGGATCGTCGGCTTTCGCGGCGGCCAGCAACGCCGTCAATCGTTTCACTTCAGCATAGAAATAGGAAAGACCATCCTGCACTGAGTCGCTCACTTTAATGCAGGTGAACGGGCGGAAGAGCGACGTTTGCAACTGACGTGCGTTCACCGGTGATCCGGCGTAAGCAAGTGAAAGACTGACGCCGATCGTTCGTAAGAACGTGCTCTTCCCTGCCATGTTCGAGCCGGTCAAGATCACGATCCGGCGATCCTGGTCCAACTCAAAATCGTTGCAAACCTTCGCTTCGGCATGCAACAGCGGATGTCCAAGTGTCTGAGCGACAAAGCGGTTCGGCGCTAACGAGATCTCGGGAAACGTGTAATGCGGATTCAGGTAAGCGAAGTTGGCTAACGAGTTCAACGCCTCGAGTTCGTACCAGGCATCAAGCCAGCGCGGCAAAAGGTGCGCGAGCTCGGTCCTCAACAGATTCAGCCGGTGCGTGAAGATGAAGTCCCACGGCAGCACCACATGGACCACGAACCAGAGCAGCGGGTTCGTTCGCACACCGAGCGCCGCAGCCAATCGCCCGAGACGTCTCATTTCAACTGAAGGCCGCTTGTCGCGATCGGAAAAAGGAGCGCAGATCTCCGCCACGCCAGGCGTGGTCTTATACGAGCGCGATTCGAGATAACCAAAAACCGCCTTGAAATGCGTC
>JAICGZ010000202.1 GCA_025922875.1 Pyrinomonadaceae bacterium | reverse complement strand
GACCTTTCCATCTTTCCCGACGGCGACGCTCGGTTGATCGCCGCGCCACGCAGTGGCGGTGCCCGCCTCCGGATTCACGCGCACTGCCGCAGCCGGCGGCTTCCCGGGTTCGTAACGACCGATCATCACGTCCGCTCGATTGTTTGGTTCGTGATTCACCCACGCGACGTAAAAGCTTCCGTCAGGCGCGACGCTGGTTGCTGGTTCCGCGGCGTCGACACCTTCCGCGGAAACCAGTACCAACGGCGAACTCAACACGGGCGTCGATACTCTGTTCGCCTGCAACCGGTCGCAGGAACAGAGAAACGCGCAGGCGAAGATGCAAAAAATTCCGATGGCTAGTCTGTTTTTCCCGAACATCTTTAAAAATTCAACCTCATTCCCAACTGAAACTGTCGCGGATCGAATGCCTGCGTCGGTTGACCAAAGGTCGCAACCGGCGTCACGCCCGAGCCATAAGTGTTATTCGGCACGCCGAAGTTCGAACGATTCAACACGTTGAACCCTTCGGCCAGCAACTGAAGCTCGACGCGTTCAGTAAGCCTGAACCGGCGGCTCAAACGCAGATCGAGCGACGCGTAGTCAAAACCGCGTCCCGTGTTGCGACCCACGCCTAACGGCCGATCGTTGTTGTTCGTGTCGAGATTGCGGTCGCTGCCGAGCAGGACATTGAACGGCAACGCCGACGCGTAAGTGAAGATGTAGCCCAACTGAAAACCGCAGAGCACTCGCTGGAGTCCTTTTGGCTTCTTGTGATCCGGTACTTCGAGCGAGCCGCTGATCACCAGGCGATGGCGTTGATCGTTATCGGAGAGTCCACGATCGTCGCGAACGTTGAAATTGTCCTGAGGGCTCGAGAAGAAAAAATTGCCCGCGTCGTCGATCGTTTTGGAGAACGTATACGAGACGCGCAAGCTGGACCAGTGAGTCGCGCGTTGATTTACAGAAATGACCAGACCGTCGTAACTGGAGTTTCCGGAACTTTCAAAACGCGAGATGTTTCCCCAATTCGGATCGGGACGGCCGAGATTGGGAATCCCCGCAGACGCCGGAAACCGCGGCACGTTCACATTGCGCGAGAGGATCAAGTGACGCGCGCGCAGATAAAGATAACCGACGGACGCGACCGTGTTGCCCGGTAGTTCGCGTTCGACTTGCAGGTTTGCCTGTTGGCTGTAACTCGACTCGATTTCCGGATCGATGCGCGTGATGTTTGGCTTCGTCGCCAGCGTCGAGGGTTGGACCGCCAGCACGTTCGGAAACACCGGAGCGCCGGGTTGCGTCGGCGAGAGTTGCGCGACGATGAACTTCGAACCGTCGCGTTGCAACGCATTGGAAGTTGCTCGTAGCGGAATGCGATCGTAGTAAAGGCCGAAGCTGGTGCGGATTACTGTCTTGCGATCGCCCGGAGCGTAAACGATTCCGAGTCGCGGCGAGAAGTTGTCGCTATCGGTTTGAATCGGCGCCGGCAGAAACTGCGCATCGTATCGCAGACCCGCGTTGACCGTAAAATCCGGCCGCAGTCGCCATTCATCCTGAACAAACACACCGAAGTTTGGGTTCGATTGAGCTTGTTCCGGAACACCAAACGCCTGCTGATAAGAAACGTAGTTCCCAATCAGGAAATTGTTGAGCGAGCTGAAGTTGTAAACGCCCTGGACCGCGCCCGGGAAGAGAATGTTGATGCGGTTGTAAAGAAAATCTACGCCGGCTTTCAGCGAATGACTGCCGCGCGTTGTGGAAACGTTATCGACCGCTTCGAAGAGATTGATGTCTCGTCCCAGCGGCGAGAACGTCGCCGTGCCGAAGTTTGCGACCCCACCGATCCCGACTGCCGGCCCGACCGTGTCGTTCACGGGTTGATCGAGCCTGCTGTTGGTGTACTGGACACGCGCTTCGTTTAACGTGCGGCTGCTGAACGTCGTTACATTACTGACCTGGACTGTCTGGTCCGTATCTTTCAAACCGGAACCGCGGCTGACGGCATTCAGCCCGCCGACCGTTCGCGAGTTCACGGCGTTGATGTGATAGAGACTGTAACGCGCGCTTAGATCATTTCGGCTGTTGATCTTGTGATCGATGCGGGCGAAGAAGTTCGTCGTATCGAAACTGGCGGGCACAACTCCGGTGCTGATGAGCGGACCGGGATAATTAACAGCGAGCAGCCGATTGTTGATCGTCGTGACCGCGCTGGGCGCGATCGTCAGTACCGCTGAATAGTTTCTGCGAGTCTGTTCGAAGTTGGTAAAGAAGAAAGTGCGTTCGCGCTTGATTGGACCACTGATGGTGCCGCCGTACTGCGCCTGCGTCAAAAGGTCTTTCGTCGGCGCCAGTGGGTTGCGAGCGTCCAAACGCTGATTGCGGAAGAACCCGTACAAGCTGCCGCGAAAGTCGTTCGCGCCCGAGCGCGTCAATATGTTGACCACTCCGCCCGAAGCCCTGCCAAACTCCGCGATACCACCGGAGGTTATGACCTGAAACTGATCGATGACCTCTTCGCTGTAGTAGCTGCCGGTCAGATCTGCGGCGTCGTCATTCGCCGATACGCCGTCGAGAATGAAGCTGTTGTAGAGATTGCGTTGGCCGGCGATTGAAATGCCCTGGCCGGGGACCGCTGACGTTTCGGCGAAGCGCTGGTTGCTGCCGGTGTTTGTGGGCGCGACGCCGGGAATCAATAGCGCCAGATCAAGATAGTTGCGCCCGTTGAGCGGCAACTCGTTGATCTCACGCGGTTGAATCGTCTCAGTAACCTGCGTGCGGACCGTTTCGATCATCGGCACGGCGCTGTCGATGTTCACCTGGGCGGCGACTCCCGCGACTTCGAGTCGCACCGGAAAATCAATCGATTGGCCCACCAGCAATGTCAACTGCTTCGTGAGCATCGCAAAACCTGACGCGTCGATCGTTACGTCGTAAACACCAGTGCGCAGGTAAGGGAAGCGATACCGCCCTTCGTAGTCGCTGGTGGTAGTAGTTTGTTGATTGGTCTCGACATTTCGCGCGCTGACGTTCGCGCCGCCCACAACCGCACCGCTGGCATCCTGGATGGTGCCGGTGAGTGTGGCGGACGTCACGTTCTGTTGGCCCAGAGCGAGACCTGCAAATAGAAAGATCAATGCAGTACACAAATAGACACGAGTCCTCATCGAACTTCTCCTCGAGAAGGTTAATCCTGTAAGCGAGATTGGATTAAAGAAGTTCGGAGGGCGGACCCCGGGGGTTGATTTGGGTCCAGAACTGGCTTGTTAAAAAGAGTGGTGTACGAGATTCGAAACGGGTTGCGGTTGTCAGCGGCGCTACATCAACGGTCCGCGCCAGGACAATGCTCTTGTGGCGCTGATGTCGTGATGTGATGGTGGCGCAGGCTGCGCAATCCATTCGACACGGGTCGCTAATGGATTCAGCAGTAGCGAGTGACGTGTTTGATCCAGCATCAGCATTTTGTGAGGTTGTTTCAACAGTAAGGAGAGTGGATTTGTGAGAGTGAGTATCCGCGACTGAGTTCGCTGGCGGCGGAGTCCAATCCAGTCCGCACATCGGTTCAGTTATTACTGGTCGGGCTTTCGGCGCATTTAGTCCGGAGTCGCAATGCTCCGCAGACTTGCCGGCGCAGCAGGGCATCGACGATTCCGCCGACGTGTTACCGATCGGCAGTAGCGTGACGACGAATGAACTAAGAATTAAGACAGCAAGGAACCGGCTCACGAATGAGATCGTGAATGAACGCAGACGGCGCCTTTGCAGAATCAAACTCATTGATCGGCAGGTTTGCTTACCTTAATCCTTTTCTTCTCCAGCTTCATTTTGCACTTGTAACACTTGCCCGGCTTTTTCGAGGTAACGTCGTCGTGCATCGGGCAAACGTAGTGGTACGCGGGCTTTTCCGGCTCTGGGTCCTGTTCCTGTGAGCCGTGTGCGTGGACGACGGGATGAGAATAAAAGCTGCCGGCGGCTGCAAGCAAGGAAAGTGCGAGCAGCGGCGCTATTAAGACGCGTTGGAATTTCATGATGACCCTTGCCTGGTGTGTCCGTGTCTGCCAACACGGTCTTACTTATTTCACTTATTTTTTCTGAGCGCGAAGGTACCAGATCGTTTTTGTGCCGTCAGAAAAGGGTGGAAACTCTTCGCCTTCAGCGACGACGATTACGTTCTCAAGATACTTATTGCTTGCGCGGTAGACACCAGTCTTTTTGCAAATTGTTCCGGTAGGAAAACCGGTGGTGGTACCTGTTTTCGTATCCTGATGTGCCCTTGCGACGGAGGCATTGTACAGGCCCTGGGTCGCAAAAAGGAAACCAGCCGCTACGATCAACGCTATTAAGAGGACACGTCTGAAGTTCATTTCTTTATCCCCTGAAAATTGATCAGACTCTTCCTGCCCGCATCTTGTCTCGATGCGAGCAGGAGGAGTCTATGGCGCGTGCGCGCCGGAAGATAGTGCCCGTCGGGATAGCGGGTGAGACGTGTTTAGACTGCGCCTGCTTCGACCTTGACGGAAGTAAAACCGCCGTCTGAAGTCTTCGCAGACGCAATGGCTGTCGTCAGCGACGTCCAGGTAATCTTCTTGCCGTCGACGAAAGGCGGAAATAGCTCGCCCGCTGCCAGGGCAATAACGTGGCGCAAGTACTTGTTTTCGGCTACGAACGTACCGCTGGCGAGGCACTTTGTGCCCGTCGTAAAACCGCCGCTGGTATTGTTCCCGCCGACTGTTGTTAGTTCTTGAGAAGTTGCTTCTTGTTGTGGCATACCTGTTCTCCTTCAGGTTGGAATTCGTTCTAACTTGCTTCCGTTTGGCGAAGCGTTAGAGATTGATAGCCTGTCACGCGTTGCGGGATTGGCGAGCTTACTTCGTCATCAACTCCCATCGCAGCGTTACCGATTCCTCAGGACGATAAGAGATCACCATCAGCTTGACGATGTGTTGAAATGTTTTGTCTTTGGTATCCGCAATACGCACGAGATAGATGTGGCCCAACTTAATCGGCGCATTAGCGGATGCCTTAACATCGGCGAAAAGTTGTGGACCCTCCTTCAGCGGTTGCCAGACAGGGCTGGTGTTGTCTTCCTGGAGGATCGTGATCTTGTTGCCTTCGAGTCGCAACGATGCGAAACCTATTCCACCGTTATCTGCATCTTCGAACCCGTATCGTTCGCGAAGCTGGTTGGCGGTGCCGAGATCGACAATAGCTGCCACTCTGTTGACCTCAATACCGGCAACGAACACGCCGCTACCTGCCAGGCTGTAACTCAGATCACTGCAACGGTTTCCAAACTGGTTGTTCGCAATTGTCATTCCCTCTTTCCCGTCGTTAAAACACAACGTACGGGCCAGCGGGTCCAACGCGTACATGGTGAAAACACCACTGCGTTTCCGCGGCTGAGCTCCCTTATCATCAGGAGTTTGTGCGCGGAGCAATTGCGCGCAACCAAACCCGATCATCAACGCTGCTGAGACAATCAATAAAGAAATCTTTTTCATGGACTGTTTCCCCCGGTCTCTCTTTTTCAAAAGTTACCGGATAGCCACGTTGGCCAACGGCACCAGTTCCTGAAACTTCTTGTATTCGATGTGTCTCGCTTCATTCCGTCGCCGTAGCTCCTTGAAGTACATGAACGGAACGAATTCGGCACCGTATTGATCGGTGATCCAGTCGCTGGGATGAGCGTAGTCGAGCTGGTAAAGATCAAGTTCGTCCTGGCAAAGATTCAGCGTCTCTGTAACAGCCTTTATGAGCAGGATGTTATTGAGCGGCATGGGGGCACTGTGTGTATTGTCGAGGGTGTAGAGGAGTGTGTTTTCGCGAGCGCGTCGCGACCATTCCTTCACCACGTTCAAGGCACGTTCATACTGTCGCGAGTTGATTTCAAGCCGCAGTATGACTTCCGAATCGCCGCGTGCGTCTCTCATGTACTCTGTGTAGGTTTCCACAGGAACAGCACCAAAAGTCGCTGTGCCTTTCTCGGAATACACTCCCGCAGCGTCGATCTTCGAAGCACCTCCCGCCGTCTTAATAACAACTGGAAACGCCGAACCGCTCTTGTCGTAGAACTCATCCTGGCGCGCGACTAGAACGATGTAATAATGGTCCGGGTCGACTCTGGTCCATCTGGTTTCTCCAACGCCAGGAATCTGGCAGGTTATGGATGAGTCGTTGAAACTGACCACTTTCATGGTCGTTTGCTGCCGGCCGAAAACACGGTTCTTGCCGCTAGCCGTGATCGAGATCTCCTCGGGCGCTTTCGGGTCGTCCAGGAGCTCGTATTTAGCAGTTGCGATCTCAGTAGGTTTTTCGGCCCCGGAGGCGTTCAGCACCTTGAGCACGCCGTTAGCGTCAAACGTATAAAGACGTGATTCAGTAGGCGAGATTTGCGCCTTCCAGGTTCCGACGATGTTGAACTGACATTTCTTCGGTTGTTGGGCCACGCTCGGAAAGATTGCGCCCAAAACCAGGAGAGCCAATAGCGAGATTTTGGCAGTTATTTTCATTTGCTTTTGCCTCGATGTGGCCCGTGTGGATTCAGCACTACGCGCCGTTCTGAGTTCGCCAGGAATAGAAGCCGCTTGAGCGACTTCTATTCCCGGTCTGTAATCCGGCTGTCGAACTTAACGCTCGACGGCCGTTGCCGCTAACTTAGACATCCCGGCGATAACCGTACTTCTTCACGTCCTTCATGATCGCGACCTGAAGGTTACGGTTGTCGATGACTCTCTCCGCATAAGATTTCTGCGGGTCGTGCCACATGATCCGTTTGAGGATGTGCTTGTCGGAGGCGAACGCCTGGGCCATGCCCCAGGAATTTCGATTGTCGTTGATAACGCGCAGCATACCTGCGTGCATTGCGTCGTCAAGGTCGAATCCCGGGTGGGCCATGCCAAAAAGCCTGAAGCGGATGGTCTGGAGTTCCTCGGGATCTCCGGTCAGGAAATACCAGCCAGGCAGATCCACTTTGTTCATCTCCGCATAGTGCTTCATTGCGGCCGGCGTATCTTCCTCGGGCTTGATGGTGATGGAGTAAAAGAAGAGGTCCTTGCCCATCCGATGCTTCAGCTCGCCGTAAATCCTCTTCATGCGCTGAGTGGTCTGGGAGCAAGCGCCCTTGCACTCGGCGTACATGAATTGGACCATGACCTGGCGGCCTCTGATCAGATCGTCGTAGAACTTCACTTCTTTGTTGTCTTGCGTCCGGAGCACGGCGTTTGTGTAGCGTGAAACACCAGGTGATGCCGGATGCGGTTCAAATATTCTGCTTAACAGCCTTCTTCTTTCCATTACGGCACCTCCTTAGTTGGGCACACAAATTTGAACGTCGTTGCAAACTTGCTGAATGGATTCGCAAGCTGCCAGGTCCGTCGTGATGTCCCAGCGCACCATCATGAATGCATCTTCGTGGGCCATGTTGTGGCAGTGGATCAGATACCTGCCGACATAGTCACGGAACTGCATCTTGATCAGTGCACCTTGACCGGCTTCGAGACGGCTTACGTCCTTACGGCCGGACTGTAGCGGTGGTACTGGAACTTCCACTCCGTTAACAAATCGCTTGTGCGTGCGAAATTCTTCGAAGTGAATGTGGACCGGGTGTACCCATGCGGATCCGCCGACGTTATTGTTAAGGAGCCACTCTTCAGTGGTGCCTTGAAGAATACAGTGGGCCGGATGTTCCGCATCGAACACGCATCCCAGAGGTCCGTCGAACGGTCTACGGACTCTGAACAGGCGCGGTGGCACAGGCGTCGTCCCAGGCGGACACGCTGGATCGCGCACGAACTGCCATTCCCAGGTGTTGTCCGTTGCCGGTTCATCCGGGTAAGTGGTCAGCGTTGCCGGAATCGGCGGGGTATCCTTCGGGAACCACGGTTCTCTGTTCACCACGTTGAACTGAATCAGCACGTTGCCGATGTTCAATCCTGGCGGTAACGGATCGGGTGACGGATTGCCGACAAACATCGTCCTGTTTTCCTTGAGATAGAGCTTCGAGCCGGCCGAAAACTCTGCGAAGTCGATGACGACGTCGTAGCGTTCGGCGACGCTTACTCGTATCGCGCCCGGAACGATCGGGGCCGTGGTGCTGTTGCTATTGCCGGCATTTGCGCCCGCGTCAACCGGAATCGGGTGCTGGAGCAAATTGCCGTCAGTGGCAACGACGACCATGGTTCCGACTGAACCGTCGGGTTTGATCAGGCTGATGTCGTAAGTCTGTGTCGGTCCGGTATTGAGGAATCGGAAGCGATACTTCCGACGTCTCACCGTCATCTTCGGCTGAATCTGTCCGTTGACGATGAACTTGTCGCCGCCGGCGGCGTTGACCATTTCGGTGCGTCCGCCTGAGGTTGGACAGAACCTGTGGTCTACCAGAATCACCGGAAAGTCAGTGACGCCATAGTATCCCGGCAGTTGCAGCGAGTTGGCGCTCGGATGCTCGTGGCCTGGATCGATGTCGTCATAGATGAAGAACATGCCGTTCAAGCCCAAAACGTTGCTGTTGAGCGTGAACTCTGCACGGTGATCGTGGAACCACTGTGATCGCTGTGCTTCTCTCTGGTCGCCGTTTCCGCCAAACGCGTCGAGACCGGCGTAGATCACCGGGTAGAAATTGTCTTTCCAGAACCCGGTGCCGAAGAAATCGCCCGCGAAACCATCGCTCTCTGAACCATGGTGACCGTTGTGCAAGTGGATCGTGATCTCGTTCCTGCCAAAGGTCGTCGTGGTTGTAGGAAGGCTATTGCGGAAGCGGACGACAGTAGACTTGCCGTATTTGTTCAGGCACGTCGGGGATGGATACTGGCCGTTGAAACCCCAGATGTACGTCGGCGAATAGTCAGGGTGGAACGTGTGCAGTCCCGCTCTGGCGATCAGTTCGTACGTAAAGTGGGCCGGCGCAAATTGTGACCAGCGTTGATGTGGAGCGCGGGCGGCTTCGCCGGCTCCGATGTTCGCAAATTCTTGTGGCTGCGGGCTCAGCGGATGGTCATCCGCCGGGAATGGAGCCCTAAACTCATCCACGAAAGGATGGTGTGGCGGGCTGTTAGCTGGCGTAACGCAAATCACCGGCTCAGCGACTGCCTGAAAGCCAAGTGCCTCGCTAGGGTTCAGGATGCTTGGGGCCAAAACACCAGCGGCCCCGGCAGCTGCACCTATTTTGAGCACACTTCTTCTACTGATTGTGCCTTCAGTTTTGTCTTCGATTTCTTCCGGCCGGTCGTTTGCCTCGTTTTTAGGCATAGAATCTCCTTTCAGCCGTTCGGTGTGGCCTCAATCCAAATGGTCTTTTGCTGTTAAAGTTATACCGAGACCCTAAGCTCCCAGTCTTGGTCCAACTTCTCGGCAAAGACGATCAGTTTGAAAGGCGAGGGCTTTGCTGAAACAGTTGAGTAACTTTAGTTAGTTTGGTTGCGAAAGTAACTGACGGTGAAACCTCATGCGCTTGTGCTGAATCAGCCGCCACTTTACGATTTTGGTTTTCGTCCAACAAGCCTTGTTGCTTGGCGCATCTTGTTGTTCATTAGCCGATTTTGCTCCCTGCAAATTTCCTTGCTGAGCGACTCGAAAAACTACCGCTCTCACAGCGTGGACGCCATGCAGACAAACAAATGAATTGTCGGGAGGATCGATTGCTTAGCGACCGTAACGAGTTGTTGGCCCAACTGTTTCGGCGGATTTCCATGCAGCGAATCGCCGTTGCGTGGTTCTGCGTGCGCCGGCTTCGAGTTGCCATTGCCATTCGTTGAATCGCCCTTGTGCGAATCACCGTTGTGCGAGGCGCCGCCGTTGTTTCTGAACTGCGTTCGATAGCAGGCTGGCGACGATCCGTAGACGGATTTAAAATCACGCACAAAGTGACTCTCGTCGTTCAATCCAACTCGATAGCCAATCTCCTTCACGCTGAGAAAACTCGATTCCAGAAGATCTTTGGCCCGTTCCATGCGCAGCAGTCGCAAAAACCTCATTGGGGGCATGCCGACGTCCGACTTGAAAATGTGGCAGAGTCGCCAAACAGAGAGGTTGACGGATTGCGCGAAACCACTGAGAGAAAGTTCGCCACGAACATCCTCTCGCATCATGTCGATGATTTTTTCTACTCTTTTATCCAAGGTCTGACCACCTGGGGAGATATGTGTTGGTCCGAAAAGCTACGGGCTCACCAAGGACGGAGTACAGACATCCATCTGACCCCACGCTTTTCAGGACATCGTCATTCGGGTTATGAACACGTTAACGGCTTAACTTCCAAATCGGGTAAGACGGATCTCACATGACACATGCTCGTTGCTATTGAGCTCCGGTGAGGTAATCAGGTTTTCTGGGCAGACTTGCTTGTGGCAAAACTGAGTCGGGCAAAAGTTTCACTGCTCTTATTCGCCGACCTAATCGATGCGAAAAGACCCTTCCTGGCAAGACAACATTGGGAGGTGTCAACTGCGAAGGTGCGCGACTTTTTACTACAGCAGTTCAAAGCCTGTCAACCGGGACACAAATTTGTGACTACTTTGCAAGTTGCCTTTACGTTGGTAGTTGAACACGAATTTCGATTCCAACTTTTGTGAAGCGAAACGGCAAGCGCGAGGCTTGCCGTTTCGCTTTTTGGGCCAACTTTTACGCTGGTCCAAGTTGATATTCCGTCAGGCGGTCAGTTCGCGGCGGTCACCGAAACTGAGTCGCTGCCGGAGTTCGGAACCCAGACCCTTGCACCGTCGAAGGCGATGGTAAAAGGACCATTTCCGGTAGCGAATTTGCTGATGACTGAACCGCTTGAGGGGCTCATCCGCAGAATCACGTCGTCGCCATGGCAAGCGATCCATAGACTGTTGCCGTCGTAAACGATTCCGGCTGCGCCGTCGCCCGCACTGTAGGTGCCGAGATTGAAACCATCGGCCGCTCGCAGTCTGGTAACGGTCTTACCGAAAAAGTTTGTGACGTAAACACTGTCGCCGGCGCCGGTAACGCCAAAAGGCGCGCGGCCCACGGCGTATGTTCCGAGAACGGCGCCGGCAGTGCTCAACTTGGTAACGGAGTTACCGAAGTTGTTCGTAACCCACACAGCATTCGCAAAGTACGCGACACCGATCGGTCGTTTCCCGACGGCAAACGTTCCGAGGTTAGCGCCCGTGCTTGCTCTGAGCTTCGTTACGGTGTTGGCGTTGCGGTTTGCAATCCAGAGGTTCGTCCCGTCATAGGCCATACCGCCTGGACCGTCGCCGGTCGCGTAAGTTGCTACGATTGCGCCGGTTGAAGGAGCAATCTTCATCACGTTGTTGCTTTGCAGATTCGCCACCCAAAGGTAGGAAGCTGCATAAATCATCGCTACCGGCCGTTTTCCAACCGCGAAAGTGCCGGCAACGGTGTTGTCTTTCACTCTGATTCTCGTGATCGAATCGCTGAATTGAGTCGCCACCCAAACATAGGTGCCGTCAAAAGCAGCGGCTTCTGGTCCGGTTGAGCTGGTTGCGGCAAGGCCGCCATCGCTCGTCTCGCCGCCATCGATGCTCGACACGGCGCCACCGGTGAAACTTTGGGCTCCACCGCCGGTCGTACTTGCCGAGCCGATCTTGACCTCAGTCATCGGTTGTGCATCCTGAGCATTAACTACAGTCGGCATCGCTACGGTCAATGCCAGTAACAACGCCATACTGAAAACTCTCCAACTGAGAAGATTCATTTGGCACCTCCTTTTGCGGTTGCCTTGGCTTTCGCTGTGTCTTTCAGCTCTTTCGGCCAATCGACCCAGCTCAGCGTCTCTGCAATCCATTCCGGCGATGACATTCCCGGGCAGCCGCCCCATCTTTCGAGTGGTTCGTTGCCATATTTAATCACCCCGATGTGGTTCGACTTGTCTTTGTCCACTTCGGGATCGGGATCGACATAGCCGAGTTTGCGGCGCAGTGTCTCCATGTCGTCCACGGATCCGGTCAGAAACAGCCAGCCCGGCTTAACTTTGTGCATCTGGGCATAGTGTTTCAAATCTGCCACCGTGTCGTCTTTTGGCTTGAGCGTAAACGAGTACATGAAGATGTCCTTGCCGACTCGATTGCCCAGCATCTTCTGAAGTCTCAACAGGTTTCTGGTAATCGGGGTGCAAATGCCCTCGCATTGTGCATAGAACATGTTGAAGATCACGATCTTGTCTTTGACGAGATCGTCGTAAAACTT
>JAICGZ010000201.1 GCA_025922875.1 Pyrinomonadaceae bacterium | reverse complement strand
GGTTGAGAAGGAGCTCGATTCGATGCAGCGACTGGGAAACGTGACGAACGCAGTCTTCATCGACGACACCTTCAATGTTCCTTTTCCACGTTTCAAACAGCTCTGCCGGATGATGATCCGGAAGAAATATAACCTCAACTGGTTCTCGTATTTTCGCTGTAGCAACTCAGATGAAGAGGCGATCGATTTGATGGCGCAGAGTGGTTGCAAGGGTGTGTTTCTCGGTGTCGAATCGGGTTCGCCCACAATCCTCACCAACATGAACAAGTCGGCCACGGTGGAAAAATATCAGAAGGGAATCGAGTGGTTGCGCCAGTACGGCATCCTCACGTTTGCGTCGATGATCACCGGCTTCCCGGGTGAGAACGATGATACGGTCCAGGAAACGATCGATTTCATTCGCGAGACAAAGCCTGACTATTACCGCTCGCAAATGTGGTATTGCGAACCGGGCACGCCCATTCAGAACCGGCGCGAGGAGTTCAATATCCAGGGAGAGGGATTTGTTTGGAGACACTCCACGATGGACAGCCTCGAAGCGATGGACCACATCGATAGAATGTTTTTGACAGTCAAAGAATCCATTTGGCTGCCGCAATGGTCCTTCGACTTTTGGATCATCCCTTATCTCATCGGCAAAGGTATAACGCTCGATCAATTCAGAGACTTCATGAGGCAGGCACACAACCTGTTGACACTGGAAAAGGCCTCGCTTCCCGAGCAGCAAAAACGTTCTCATCAGCGAAAATACCTCGAGAGCATGGTGGCAGGGGCTAAAAGCTGGCCGCAGCCGTCGTACGTGGCGGTTTAAGAGCCTGCGCAGCAGGGGCAAGCATATGACCCTGTTTTAGTCGGTGAAGCCTGCCAGCATATAGCCTGGGCGCAAGCCCCAGTTTTTAGCCTGCGAAGCAGGCGCCAGCATATAGCCTAGGGTGGAGCGAGGCTTTGCGAGCGGAACCCTAGGTCACGGTAATTAAAAAAAATTTCAGCCCGCGAAGCGGGCGACAGAAAACAAATCCCGAGCAGATAAAACGAATTGGCGTTTAGGGCTGTCGCCCATTTCATGGGCTCGGAATTCTATCGCTATTAAATTTCCTAGGGCTTGCGCCCTAGGCTTTATGCTTCCGCCTGCTTCGCAGGCTCGAGCGAACCGCTTCGCAGGCCAAACGTATGCCAGACTCGTCGAAAGCTTTCGCTAACCACATCGCCGGCGCGGCTGTTTCAGAGGACGCGGTCCAACTCGTGCGCTTACTCCGCCTCTCGGGCTATTTGGGTGGACCATCTTCCACTATTAGCGCTTTGGATCTCGACGATGCATTCACCAGTCCGTCAGCAAGCCCTAGCGACCGGATAGGGATTTGGGAACGCAAAGTCGCGAATGGCAAAGTCTCGTTCGTTCGCCGGATGGAGGCAATGCCCGAATGGATTTACTGGGCCAATCTCAGCCGGATTGAGCCCAAAGGCGAAAAGCCTCGCGTGTTGTTGATCGGAGAGTCGGTTGCTCGAGGTTACCTCTACGATCCGGTCTTCACCCCAGCCCTGGCCCTTCAGATAATTCTCGAATCGCAGTTTGGTGAAGGCGGAATCGAAGTCATCGATCTCGCGCGAACCAACCTTGGCTTTCAGGTGAACGAACTCGCCATCGCCGCACTCGAACTCGAACCTGATATCGCAGTTATCTTCGGCGGCAACAACTGGTGCGTATCCGAGCCGCGGCCGTCAGAAGTTGTTGAAATTGATGCCGCGATATCGAAGCAAGGCATCGCTGGAGCAAAGCAGGCCGCCGACGCGCAAATCGCGAGAAATGCAAGACGCGTCGTGAGCAGTATCTCTGCAGCGTATGCAAGCAAAGGCATTCCGCTCGTCTGGATCATTCCGGAATTTAACCTCGCCGATTGGCGCGACCCGATGACAAATGCGCCGTACCTGGCTGATGGCCTGAACAACGAGTGGCTTAAGTTGCTGGAAGAAGCGCAGAGCGCCATGCGCGAGGGGGATTTCACCAGGTCGATGACGATGGCCCGGAGAATGATCGAAATTGATCGGGGCGTTTGCTTGACGGGATTTCAAATTCTTGCGGAGTGCAGTCGTCAGACGGACGCTCGTGAAGACGAACGGAAATATTTGGAGTTGGCCCGCGACGCTGCAAGCTGGGACTTATCAAGGATGCCTATACCGAGGCCGTACTCCGTCATGCAGGAAGCTGTTCGTGATGAAGCCGGCAAGCATCAGGGGGAAGTTGTCGATCTGCCGGCGCTTTTCAAAGAGTATCTAGACGGTGAAATACCCGGCCGGCGTTTGTTTCTGGATTACTGTCATCTGACGACTGAAGGGATTCAAGTAGCGATGGGCGCGGCTGCATCGTGCGTGTTGCGAAAGCTGAAAGGCGTGGAGATGCCCTGGTTCGCGCTGGTTAGTGATCGCGTCGCGCCCGCGCCCGAGATTGAAGCTGAAGCATCGTTTCTTGCCGCGATCATGAACGGGCACTGCTCGCAGTCCTATGATGTCGTTCACCATTTCTGTGCGCGCGCCCTCAATCTCTCGCGACATGTCGCCGAGTTGATGCTCAACTACATTGAGCTTCAAACACAGAGATCTATACCGATGCGTATGAGCGAAGCAGAGGAACAGATGTCAAGGCTGGGATCGCCGCTGATACGTCACTACCTGTTGCGCTTGAATGATAAGCGGCTCGACAAGTTGCTTCTTAACGCAATTGTCAACGCGCTCGAGGAAGTCGGGATTGAAGCGCGTGAGCGGCTCGAGCAGATCTGGCGCGAGGAACACAGCGTCTCGCTCAGTGAGATTAACCTGCTGGACTACTACTACTGCTCCGCCGCGGAGCAGCAACAGGAGTTGGCATCACTGAATCGCGATGAGGAGAAAAGACACCGGCCTGACGGCGATTACTACAGGGCTTACTGGCCGGAGTCGAGGTTTGTTTTTGTTGGTGAAGCTGGTTGCCCGGTCCATCTATGTTTGACGTGCCGGCTACCGAAATCCGAGTCGCGCGAAAAGTCAATCAACCTGATGCTCAATGGAAAGCCACAAGTAAAAATTGCGATCAGCTCAGAGTGGAGTACCTGGGACATTGAGTTACCGGGTGATGAGGTGCAAGAGGCCTTAAATGAGATCGCGCTTCATTGGCCCATCCCTGAATTTGAGAGCAGCAAGGTGCTTGAAAAGGCGAGACTGAGCCTGTACGAAAGAAAGTTTGCTGAATTTTATCCCGTCTTCGGAGAGATACATTCCTTCAAAGCGTCAAACGGCCTCGAAGTGACAACCCACTTACCCGCCGCGCAAACAGAGTTTGCCGCAGCCGAAGTCTGAAAGAAATATTTCGCGCAAAGGCGCAAAGGTGTGCAAGGAACCTTTAGAAACGCGGCAGCGCTTTGCGTCTTTGCGCGAGACATCCCCTCGGTATAAATCATGTCGGTAACAAACAATAACCTGGACCAGCGACGAGCCGAACTCGCCGCACGCCGTGCCGCACTCTCGGATCTAAAACGGCAAGAGCTCGAGGATTTCTTTAAAGACCTCAAGCCTGAGACTGCTCCCGCACGTGTCATTCCCGAACGTCCACGCGACGAAGAGCCACCGCTCTCGTTCGCGCAGGAGCGCCTGTGGTTCCTCGACCAGTTAGAGCCAGGGACCGCGGCATACAACATATGCTTCCCCTTCCGGATTGCCGGCAAGCTTAACCAAGTCGCCCTCAAACAGAGCATCGGCGAAACCATCAGACGCCACGAACCATTAAGAACTACTTTTGTCAGCGTGGACGGGCGCCCCATTCAAGTAATTTCACCGTCCATCATTCCGCACTTTCAAGTAGTGAACATCGCGGCCTTGTCCGAGCTGAACCGCGAAGCCGTGATACAGCGAGCGCTTAACGAGGCCAGCGCGAGGGCTTTTGATCTGGCAAGTGGTCCACTTCTGCGAATCATTCTGTTTCGCATCAGTGATGAAGAGCACGTACTAATCATGCTCCTACATCACATCATCTTCGACCAGTGGTCCATGCGCGTTTTGATTCGCGACGTGGTGCGAATCTACCAGGCTTTTGCTCAAGGATCTCAATCGCCGCTGCCTGAGACTTTGGTCCAATATGCCGACTTTGCGCATTGGCAGCGCCAATGGTTACAGGGTGACGTCCTCGAAAGGGAACTCGCCTACTGGCACGAGCAATTGCACGACAGCCCACAGGTCTTGAATCTGCCCATCGATCACCCGCTAAAGGCCGGAAATAAAGCTACTGCGGAAACCGTGGACGTAGTGGTGCCCGATTGGGCAGCGGAACGGTTGATTGCTCTCTCGCGCGAGTCAGAGACGACGCTCTTCATGACCCTGCTGGCGGCGTTTCAAATACTGCTCTCACGCTACTGCGGGCATGACGATATACCGGTGGGGACGCCTATAGCCGGCCGTCGTTGGGTCGAGACTGAAGGGCTGATCGGATTCTTTGTCAACACACTCGTGATGCGGACCAGGCTCTCCGGAGACCCAAATATCCGCGAGGTGCTCCGCCGCGTGCGCGAAGTTGTTCTCGAAGCCTACACGCATCAGGAGTTGCCATTCGAAAAACTGGTCGAAGAGTTGCAGCCGGAGCGCAGTCTGAGTCACGCGCCATTGTTCCAGGTGATGTTTGACTTTACGAGTGCACGGAAGGACCACAGCGAAGTCGCCTCAGGATTGACAGTAATACCGTTCGACGTCGGCAATGCGACAGCAAAATTCGATCTCACATTGGGCATGGGTGAAGCTGATGGACACCTTCTCGGCTCGCTCGAGTACAACGCCGACTTGTTCGAGCGCGCCACGGTGGATCGCATGCTGGGCCACTACGTTGGCATTCTCGAAGCGATGGCGACGGATCCGGAACAACGTCTTTCACAGATCGGCATGCTCTCAGGCTCCGAGCGACAGCAACTGCTTTGTGAATGGAACGAAACGTTCACAGAGTACCCGGCGGGTAAACGAATCAACCAGATATTTGAAGCACAGGTTGAACGCACGCCCGACTCGATCGCGGTCCAGGCTCAAGACGCGCAGTTGACTTTCCGCGAATTGAACGAGCAGGCAAATCGTTTGGCGCACTACCTGCGCGAACTCGGCGTGGGCGCGGAATCGCTGGTTGGTCTACTCGTCGAGCGTTCGCCGGAAATGGTCGTCGGACTGCTTGGGATCCTAAAAGCCGGCGGCGCTTATGTGCCGCTCGATCCAACGTTACCATCTGAACGCATCTCGCTGATCCTTGACGACGCTAAGGCCAAAATTCTGCTGACGCAGTCGTACCTGCTCAACAGTTGGCAGGAGCAGGACGTGAAGGTTGTCTGCCTTGACACTGACTGGCCCTCGATATCAAAGCACGACGCGTCCAACCCACTGGTTCCGCTCAGCACAGCAAACCTGGCTTATGTAATTTACACCTCGGGTTCGACAGGTTTGCCGAAGGGCGTCGCCATCACTCACTCTTCGGTAGTCAGTTACGTCACCTCCGCATTCAGCCGGTTTGGGTTGCAGGAATCAGATCGCATCCTTCAGTTTGCTTCCATCAGCTTTGACGTGAGCGTCGAGGAAATCCTCTGGCCCCTCACGACTGGAGCGCGGTGCGTATTGCGCAACGACGAAATGCTCGCCTCGCCGGAAACGTTCCTGCGCGAGTGTGGCGCGCTCGGGATCACAATGCTCGATGTGCCGACTGGATACTGGAACGAGTTGGCGGAGTCTGATGCGTGGTCCATGGTCGATGAATTACGAGTGGTTGCCATCGGCGGCGAACGGGCCCTGCCGGAGAAGGTCGTGCAATGGACCACGGGGCCGGGGCGGCATCTCAAGTTGATCAATGCGTACGGTCCAACTGAAACAACGATTGTTGCCACGATTAAGGATCTGAGTGGTCTGAGTTCGTCAGAGCGTGAGATTCCCATTGGGCGTCCCGTGCCAAACATGCGCGCCTACATTCTCGATAACCACTCCAATCCGGTCCCCGTCGGAGTTGTGGGCGAACTCTTTCTCGCCGGCGCGGGACTCGCTCGTGGTTACCTTGGACGGCCTGAGCAGACGGCTGACCGTTTCGTGCCCGACTCATTCTCCGAAGAGCCAGGCGCGCGACTCTATCGCACGGGCGATCTGGTGCGACGTCTGCCTAATGGCGACATCGAGTTCTTCGGTCGTGTCGACGCGCAGATCAAACTGCGTGGCTATCGCATCGAGCTTGGCGAGATCGAGAGCGTACTGAGCGGTCACGATAGCGTGAGTGATGTTGCAGTCATCGCCAGAGAAGAGACGAAAGGCGACAAGCGTTTAATCGCGTATGTCGTACCGCGCGAAACTTCCGTTCTCGACGGCAAGCTCGATTTCGGCCAGTTGCACAGTTACCTGCGAAAGAGATTGCCGGATTACATGCTGCCGTCCGCTTACGTGCAGCTCGATGCGCTTCCGCTGACAGCCGGCGGTAAAGTAGACCGCCGCGCGTTGCCCGCGCCAGAGGGTGATGGGCGGATGCTTGATTACGTCGCGCCGAGAACTCCGGTTGAAGAAATACTAACGACGATTTGGGCTGCGGTTTTAGGCGTGCCGAAGGTCGGGATCGAGGACAACTTCTTCGAGGTTGGCGGTCATTCTTTGCTGGCGACGCAATTGGTTTCGCGTATCAGGGAAACCTTCGCGGTGGAACTGCCTTTGCGCACACTCTTCGAGCAGCCAACGGTTGCAGAGTTGGCAGAGCGCATCGAGGAGCTTTTGCGCGATGGTCAAACCTCAGCGGCTCCGCCTCTCGTACCCGTCGATCGCAGCCAGGTGTTACCACTCTCGTTTGCGCAACAGCGACTGTGGTTCCTGGACAAACTCGAACCCGCGAGTTCGCTATACAACATTCACGATGCGTGGCGGCTGGAAGGTTCGCTTGATACAACTGCGTTTGCGCGCAGCCTCGACGAACTTGTTACGCGACACGAGAGCTTACGTACACACTTTGAAGACAATTATGGCGAGCCAATCCAGGTAATTCTCCCGCCATCACCCTTCCCGCTCACCGTCGACGATCTATCGGGAGTGGAGCCCGCTGAACAACAAGCGCGCCTGAATGAGTTGTTGGAAAGTGAGGCGGAACAACCGTTTGATCTGACGACTGGACCACTGCTGCGAGTTCGCGTAATCCGGCTCGATGAAGAGGATCACGTGTTGGCGGTGACGATGCACCACATCATCTCTGACGAGTGGTCCATGAACGTCCTCACGCGCGAGTTGCTCACGCTCTACTCCGCTCATGGCAACGGTTCAGAGGCGCATCTAGCTGAACTTCCAATCCAGTACGCGGACTTCGCGGTGTGGCAACGGAACTGGCTGCAAAAGGAAGTACTCAGCGGGCAACTCTCTTACTGGCGGAAACAGTTAACGGGAGCGCCGGCGGTATTGGATCTGCCGGCGGACAGGCCGCGCCCTCCCATCCGATCGCATCGCGGTGCGTTTCAACCAATTCGTCTGGATGAAGAAACGGTAAAAAACCTGCGAGCTATCAGCCGCCGTCACGGAGCCACGCTGTTTATGACGGTATTGGCCGGCTTTCAGGCTGTGCTCTCGCGCTGGAGCGGTGAGACGGACCTCGTGGTAGGGACACCCGTGGCAGGGCGCACACGCGGAGAGACCGAAGGACTGATTGGATTTTTTGTGAACATGCTGGCGTTGCGTACCGATCTCTCGGGTGATCCGGCATTCGGTGAACTGGTCCATCGAGTGAGAGAAGTGTGCCTTGGCGCCTATGCACATCAGGAGATGCCGTTCGAGCAACTGGTAGAAGAGTTGAACGTCGAGAGGGATCTGTCACGAACTCCTCTGTTCCAGGTAATGATGGCGCTACAACAGGGAGCCGTCGACGAGTCAGGCACAACAGACGACGAACTCGAGGCGGCAGAGAGTGTCCTCGGCCGGCGCATTGAGAACGTGAAGTATGACCTGATGCTGACGCTGAATGACCGCGGCGAACAGTTAGCCGGAGGATTGAAATACTCAGTCGATTTATTCGACGCGGAAACCATAAAGAGTTTCGCGGAACAACTGGAACGCGCTTTTGCTTCATGGGCCGCGGATGACTCTCGACGCATCAGCGAGGCTGACTTGCTCAGCGAACAGGAGCGCCAGCGCGTCCTGGTCGAATGGAATCAAACACGTCGCGACTACGAGCCGGAATTGAGTATTGCATCTGCATTCGAGCGACGGGCGGCAACGAGCAGCGCAGCTACAGCGCTTACTTATGAAGACCAGGTGTTGACGTATGAGGAGCTGAACCGCAGGGCCAACAGAGTTGCCCACTATCTCATTAGCAAAGGCGTTAGGCCAGAACAGGTAGTCGGTGTCTATTGTGAGCGAAGCGTTGAGATGGTCGTGGCCCTGCTTGGCGTGTTAAAAGCCGGCGCAGCCTACTTGCCGATCGATGTCAGCTACCCAGTCGAGCGTGTGCGATTCATGTTGGAGGATGCAGGCGTTCGCATTGTCCTCACCGGATCGGAGCACCTTGATAGTTCAGTGCTTTCGCGAGTGCGTGTTGATCTGTCATCGACACAACGTCTGGAAGTGTGCAGCCTCGAAGCAATCTTCGAAACGGTGAAGGCAGAGTCGAGCCCCTCGATTCGGATAAGTCCGGACAACCTCGCGTACGTCATTTACACTTCGGGCTCGACGGGCCGGCCCAAGGGAGTGATGGTGACGCATCGCGCAGTCATCAACCACCTCAAATGGCGGCAGGAGCGATATCCGCTGCGCGTGACTGACCGCTTTCTTCAGAAGGCCTCTTTCATTTTCGATATCTCGGTGTGGGAAATCTTCGGGACGCTGCTGGCAGGGGCTGGACTGGTCCTGGCGCGACCCGGCGGTCAGGGTGATCCGGAGTATTTGGCCGACTTGATTTCGATGAAAGGCGTGACGGTGGTCCATTTCGGACCGGCGCTACTGCGGGAGTTTGTCGAGTCGGAAGGCGCTACTCGGTGCCGTACTTTGCGGCGGGTGTTTTGCGGCGGCGAGCCGCTGACGCCTGACTTGGCCTGGCGATTCCATGAGAGGCTGGGAGTGAGGTTGCACCAGCAGTATGGACCAACGGAAACGTGTATCGACGTTACCGTGTGGGACTTCGAAAACGGCAATGGCTCACCGGCGGCGATTCCGATCGGGAGACCGATTGCGAATACGCAAGCATACGTGCTCGACGAACGTTTACAGCCGTGCCCCGTCGGCAGCGCCGGCGAGCTCAACATTGGCGGTGAAAGTCTCGCGCGAGGTTATATCTCGAGACCCGAACTGACGGCCGAACGTTTCGTTCCCGATCCATTTGGAAGAAAAGCCGGCGGCAGGCTCTATCGGACTGCTGACCGGGTGCGATATTTACGCGACGGCAATCTCGTCTTTCTGGGACGACTCGACAATCAGGTCAAGATTCGCGGCTACCGCATCGAAACGGGTGAGATCGAATCGATATTGAGCGAGCATGAAGGAGTCGATCATGCAGTAGTCGTTGCGAGAGAGGATACGACCGGCGACAAACAACTGGTCGCTTATGTTGCTGCTCATCAAAACGGAGCGGCGTCGCCATTGAAAGTCACGGAGTTACGTGATCACTTACAGAAGCGGTTGCCCGACTTCATGGTGCCCTCCTTTTTTGTGATCCTTGATGAGATACCTTTGACCCCCACGGGGAAGGTGGACCGGCGCAACCTGCCCGCTCCCGATCTGACTGACAAACAAACCTACGTCGCACCGCGCACGCGCACTGAGCAAATACTCGTAAACATTTGGGAGACGGTTCTGTCCGTGAAGCCCGTCGGCGTTGCCGATAACTTTTTCACTCTCGGCGGGGATTCGATTCGGAGTTTGCGAGTAATTGCCCTGGCGAGAGAGAGTGGCTTGAACTTCACGCACCAGCAGTTCTTTCAACATCAGACTATTGCCGACCTGGCAACAGAACTGAGCGGCCAGACGGTTGTTGATGAAAACGTTCAGACTGAGCCTTTCAGCCTGATCTCACTTGAAGATCGACAGAAAGTACCTGCCGGGATCGAAGACGCCTATCCGCTTTCGATGCTCCAGGCCGGAATGCTTTTCCACAGTGAGTTCAATCGCGACTCGACGCTTTATCACAACTACACCAGTTTTCATATTCGCGCGCCGTTTGACGAGCAGGCTTTGAAGTCGGCGTTGCAGCGGCTGCTGCAGCGACATGCGGTGTTGCGCACTTCATTCGATCTGAATACCTACAGCATACCGCTGCAACTGGTCCATTCGACGGTCGAATTGCCGTTGCAAGTTGACGATCTGCGCGAGTTGAGCGAAGCCGAGCAGGAAAAGGTAATCGCTGAATGGCAGGCTGATGAGAAGCAACGATATATCGATTGGCGACAAGCACCTCTGATCCGTTTTCACGTTCATCGCCGTGGTGAAGAGGCGTTTCAGTTCAGCTTCGCTGAGCATCATTCCATCCTCGATGGCTGGAGTATGGCGGCGATGTTGACGGAACTATTCAACAGTTACCTGGCATTGACGCGCGGAGTAATCGAACCGGAAGAAACATCACCCTCGTCTGCATTCCGTGACTTCGTGGCGTTGGAGCAAAGATCGCTGGCGTCGGAGGAGTGTGAAGCATACTGGCGTGAGAAGCTGAGCGACCGCAGTCTCATCGCGCTGCCTCGCTTCCACTCGTCTCAAGCGACAACAGGCGTTAAGAGTCAGGTGATTGATGTACCCGTTTCACCCGAGGTGTCCGAGGGCCTGAAACGGCTCGCGAGAATCGCTGGTGTGCCGATCAAGAGCGTCTTGCTCGCCGCGCACTTACGCGTGATGAGTTTACTCAGCGGGCAGCAGGATGTTTTGACGGGCGTTGTATCGCATGGTCGTCCGGAAACGATTGATGCGGAACGCGTGATAGGTCTGTATCTCAATATGCTGCCATTCCGCCTTAAGCTGACCGGCGGAGATTGGATCAAACTTTCGCGAGAGACGTTTGCCTCCGAGCAGGAGTCGTTACCTTATCGCCATTATCCGATGGCGCAAATGAAGATCAACGAGGGAGGCCAGCCTTTATTCGAGACGTCCTTCAGCTTCACGCACTATCACGTTTACGAGACGTTCGAAAGTCCGGCGGGCATGGAGATTCTCGAAGAGACCGGCTTCGCTGAGACGGAGTTTGCTTTAGGCGCTGACTTTAATCTCAACACGCGCACCTCTCAAATCGGTCTCACCCTGACCAGTAACGCACAGGTCCTTAGCGCGGAGCAGATGGAAGCCATTCGCGGTTACTACTCCGCCGCGCTGTCGGCAATGGCCCAGGAACCAACTGCGCGTTACGACGTGCAATCGCTTCTCTCCGCGCACGAGCAGCAGCAGTTGCTTGTTGAATGGAATGATACCGATCGGGAATATGCGCGCGACGTTTTGCTACACCAGTTTTTTGAGCAGCACGCCGGGCAGTCACCAGATGCACTCGCGGTTGTATTTGGGGACGAGCAGTTAACTTACGAGGCGCTAAACAAACGTGCGAATCAACTGGCCCATCGTTTACGCGCGTTGGGCGTTCGCCCGGAGATCGGCGTAGGCGTTTGTCTCGAACGCTCGGTGGAATTGGTTGTGGCGTTGCTGGCCGTAATGAAATCAGGCGGCACATACCTTCCGCTGGATCCCTCATACTCCGCTGAACGTTTGAGCTTCATGTTAGAAGACGCGGGCGCTCCGATTGTCGTCTCAGAATCACGACTCCTTTCGCACTTTGTCGCCGGCGACGCGTCGATCATCTGTCTCGATACTGACAGCTCGCAACTTGCAGTCGAAGATGATCGCAACCCGGAAATCCTCGGCACGCCTGACAACCTCAGTTACGTGATCTATACGTCAGGTTCCACGGGTGTTCCGAAGGGCGTTTCGATCACACAAAAGTCGCTGATGAGTTATATCCCCTGGTTCAATGACGCGATGGGTATCGAAGCAACGGATCGTCTGCTCCAGTTCGCGTCTTCCGGGTTCGACGTCAGCATGGAAGAGATCCTTTCGCCCCTGACGGCCGGCGCTACCCTGGTGCTGCGCAGCGACGAGATGCTCAGTTCAGCCGCGATATTTTTTGAAACATGTAACGCGCTGGGATTAACCGTGCTGGATATCCCCACGCAGTATTGGCAGGAACTGGCGAGGGATCTTT
>JAICGZ010000200.1 GCA_025922875.1 Pyrinomonadaceae bacterium | reverse complement strand
GATTTTGGAGTTGACCCCGGCGCCCGGCATCACCAAACATGATGTAGAGCTTGCCATCGAGTCCAAACGCAAGCACACCACCATCGTGGTTGCCGCGTGGAGGCTGGGCCTCATCTCCCTGGCCGGGCGGCACTGGAGCGCCGTCATTTTGAAAAGAGAGCAGTTTGATCAAATTGTGATCGAATGTCAGCGTTGAGCCGTTCCAAACAAACCTGTCCACTCGATTGCCTAATAGCGGTACGGCGAGAATATCGTCGGTATCAGCACCGAGCTGAGGAGTATCCGCACATTCTGTTTCAACCGGAAAGAATGGATCTGTAGTTGGCGGTGTTGCTCGACAGCTCCAGAAAAGGTACACGCCGGGATTGGTGGGGAAACCTGGATGAAGTGCGATCCCCAGGAGCCCTCTCTCTGAAGCATTGTTTACGGCGAGGTCGAGCACTGTGCTTTGAACCGCGCCATTCACTACCCGTTTTACTTGCCCGGTGTTTTTCTCCAACACCAGGAAGTCGTTTGGTCCAATAAATGCCATCGTGATCGGCGTGACGAGATCACTTAAGACTTCTCTCACTGCCAGGTTGGGGACGAGCATTGTTGGACCACTTGACTGCGCATGCGTAAGGTCATTTCTTGTCGGGAAGAAGGTAAGTGTCGTTACTACCACGAGAATAAGAATAATCAACCCACACGTTCGCCTCATGTTTTCTTACTCCTTGTGCCGGGGACAGATCATCGCCAGGGGTGTTGAGGGACAAGGGTCAATGGGGTACAAGCTTTGTGGGAGGGTGAAATTATATAACAAGATGAGCGGAATCTTGTAAATCCTGAAAAATCCTGTAATCCTGTCACGAAAAACGATTTGAAAAGGGGCGTTTTATATGCAGATAGTTGTTTGCAGCAACTGTGGAGCGAAGAACCGAGTCGAGGAAAGCAGGCTGGAGACTAGCGAAGCGAAATGCGGCCGGTGCGGCGAAAAGTTGACAGGTGATCACGATTCGAAGCCGGTCGTTATTACGGACCAGACTTTTGAACGCGAGGCATTGCAAACGAGAGGACGGCCGGTTCTGGTTGATTGCTGGGCGCCGTGGTGCGGTCCATGCCGGATGATCGGGCCGATTTTAGACGAGCTTGCCGCCGAGTCGCAGGGGCGATATCGAATAGCGAAACTGAATGTCGATGAGAATCCGCAAACAGCATCGCGTTTTCAAATCGCGAGCATACCGACCATGCTCATCTTCAAAGACGGTAAACTCATCGATCGCCTGATCGGCGCACAACCCAAGCAGGCGATTGCCGAGCGCCTCCAGCTGGCTACCAGGTTTGCTGCATAAAAATGCTTCGAGCCAACATGAAAAAGATTCGCCACAAAGAAGCACAAAAAGCACAAAGAAATTCAGGCGAAAGTCTTTTGTGCTTTTGGTGCTTCTTTGTGGCCGAATTAATCCTGCTTTGTCTTTTGAGCTCTGTTGCGTCTGCCCAAACGAATTGTCTTCAAACGGCGACCGAAGTTCGGCCACGGCTATCCGCGGAAACGCAACGTGAGTTTGAGACAAAACTCAACGAGGCGCGAGAACTCTTCGAGAAAGAACCACAGTCTGCTGAACGCATCATTTGGCTCGGCAGGCGCACGGCATACCTCGGACGTTACAAAGATGCGATTAGCATCTATACAAAAGGCATTGAGCAGTTTCCCTCGGACGCTCGTCTCTATCGACACCGCGGGCATCGTTTCATCACTCTACGCTGTTTCGACGCAGCGATCGCAGATTTCGAAAAGGCGTCGAAACTCATCATGGGCAAACCTGATGAGATCGAACCGGATGGTCTGCCTAACGCGCGTAACATTCCGACCAGCACTCTGCAATCGAATATCTGGTATCACCTCGGACTAGCTCATTATCTGAAAGGCGATTTTGAGCGCGCGCTCAAAGCCTACCGCGAGGCCGAAAAAGTCTCGAAAAACGCGGACATGCTCGTGGCAACCACGCATTGGCTTTACATGACCTTGCGCCGTTTGGGTCGTGAAAAAGAAGCGAGCAAAACGCTGGCGATGATCAAAGACGACCTCGACGTAATCGAAAACGCGGACTACTACAAGATGATTAGCGTCTACAAAGGTAAGCTCAAGCCCGCAGACGTTTGGGATGAAATCAGTCAAGACGCGGAGAGTTTAAGCAACGCCACGATTGGTTACGGCCTGGGTAATTGGTTTCTCTACAACGGGCAGCGCGCGGAAGCGGAAAAAGTTTTTCGCAAAATCACTGCGGGGAATCAATGGGCCAGCTTTGGCTACATCGCGGCGGAGTCAGAATTGAAGCGGGCCCAACCTTAAAGATGCGTTGATTAGAGCTGAAACATAGCCGGCTTTGGCATTTGTCGTGTTTGGGTGTACCGTGAAAACTCACCTAATAAATCTCATAAGGAGAAATCATGGTTACAGTAGCATTGCTCGTTCGGCTGGAGTCAAAACCTGGCAAAGAGGAAGAAGTTGAGAGTTTCCTTAACAGCGGCTTAGCGCTGGTCCAGGAAGAACCAGACACGACTGCCTGGTTTGCAATTCGCATGGGCCGGTCAACCTTCGGAATCTTCGACGCATTTCCCAATGATCAGGGAAGGCAAGCGCATCTCTCGGGCAAAGTCGCCGCGGCATTGATGGAGAAAGCGCCGGACCTTCTGGCCCAGCCGCCCGTGATTGAGAAAGTGGATGTTCTTGCCGCAAAACTTCCCTCATAAGATGAGGAGTGTTAAAGCCAGTCTGTCAAAATCGAAATAGCTGAAAGATTTCCCGATTGTGGCACTGCCTTTGCTCCATTCCTCCTGGTCCAAGTGTGGCTGTATACATAGCGAGCACTGAAGGGATGGTCGCAATCGATGAGGAGAATACTAAGAGAAAATGGACTCTCGATAGTTCTTGGTTTCTTCTTCCTTTCATTTCTGGGCGCGCAAGCTGTTGTCGGTATGTACCAGTATAACGACGAACAGCAACTGCACGGGCAACCCACCATAGACTTCACTGGCTATCTGGCAACGGCACATTTTTTAGAGGCTACGATGGAAAACTGGGAGAGTGAGTTTCTCCAGATGTTCGCCTTTGTAGTTTTAACTGCATTTTTGTTTCAAAAAGGTTCTGCTGAATCAAAGAAACTGGACCAGGAAGAGCCAGTCGACAGAGACCCACGCAAGTCGCGCAAGAAGAAGAAGGCGCCCTGGCCCGTTCGCAAAGGCGGCCCAATTCTCACGTTGTACGAACACTCTCTCTCAATTGCCTTTCTTCTGCTTTTCCTTCTCTCGTTCGCGTTGCATGCCATCGGCGGTGCGAGGGAATATAATCAAAGCCGACAGGAACACGGCAGGAGTGAACAAGTCTCGACGATCGAGTACATGGGAACTTCGCGGTTTTGGTTCGAGTCGTTTCAGAACTGGCAGAGCGAGTTTTTAGCGGTTGGTGCGATGGTCGTCCTGACGATCTTCCTGCGACAGAGAGGTTCTCCTGAGTCAAAACCAGTTGACAGTCCGCACAGGGCCACTGAAGAGTAACGGCCGCCCTGTGTTCACACTCTATTCGGACTGCAAGACTTTTAGACAATCGACGTTCAACCTTTAGTATTTCGCTGCGGGGTGCGAACGACTATGAGTAATCTTCCCAATTGGATCCTGCTCACTGTTGCGATTGTGCTGGCCTTTCCACACGAGGGGGCGGCTCAGGCGCAAGGCCAGGCAGAGCAGCCGAGTGTTGAACGCTGGTTCACGCTTGAAGGAGATTTACTTGAGGACAGGCGTATTAATGACGGAGTCAAGCTGGTCGTCATTGATCTGGGCCGATGTGTCTCTGAAAGTCACAGTTTGGCATGGGGGTTGGGTTCAGAGAGCATCGACGTAAAAGGGCGAAAGGGTAACAAGTGTGTACTGCGACACTTCAAGGAAGTAGAAGGTGGCTATAGCCAAAGTGAATGTCGTCTTCCCGCCTCGATTGGAAAGATCTCAATCTACAAGGGCGGGAATTCGTTTTATTACTCGCTTGACGTGTCGAAACGCTGCAGGGTGATCAAGACCGGGAATGTGTTTTTTGATCGATGGAAACCTTGAAAAGGGTGTTAGCCACAAGAGGCACAAAAGCACAAAGGTTTCGGCTGAAATTCTTTGTGCTTTTGTGCTTCTTCCGTCATGAAAGTACGGCGGATGTGGTAGCTCAAGAGTCTTTGTTAATGACAACCGAAAATTCCCAACGTATAGTTGCGGGCCACCCCTCCAAAAAAGAAGCGGGCCGACTTGTGGTGACAACACAACGTCGATCCTAAACCGTCAACCTTGAAACGAAAGGCTGAAGATTATGGTCACTCATAGTAGCGCATCAGTGCGCGTGGAAACACCTCACGTAACCGAAACAACTCAAATCACAATCAGCGATGCTCTCAGACGTCGCGCTCAGTCAGTCATAAGCAATAGATCGATCGATGCACAGTGGCGATCGATTATTCGTTACGCTTTGGAGACGAACGATCCGTGGCTCGCACGACAGATCGCGCGAAGGAAGTTTGTAAGTGAATGCTCGGCTTTGTTGAATGATCTGCTGGGCAATTAACAATCACTGCAAAAACTCTCCCTTGAATTTGGTCCATGACTTACAAAGTTGCGGGCATTCATGCATTGAACCTTGGCAAATAGTAGTTTGAACCAGCAATTTATGAAACACAAAAGCGGTGCTGCTCAACTTCAAAATGGAGTTGGAAGACTATGAATGCGAACCTTGGAGTTCAATAGATTTTGCGGATCATTCAAGGTGCAATTTGTTTCCAAATCGTCTCCCGCGTTATTCCGGCAAGGATTGTAATTAAAAAGTGTATGCCCGCGTCCTGCGCATTCAGCGCGTAATTAAGAACACATCCCAAGCCCATCGACCAAGCTCGGTCCCTATGCTGGCTGTGATCTTTGCTCTGTAGCGGAATTGATTTCCGTACTGATCGATTCGCCTTGACTCTCTAAAATCGAGCGAGATGGACTCCACGTTTAGATCAGGTAACGTATGCAGTTCCCACCACTCAGAAATGCCATTGTGATTTGTGTCCTGCCATAGCCGCAGAGATGAAAAGATCTTATCGTTGTGATCCATCACGCCGTCACCATTACCGCCATTCCCTGGCTTATCGAATTCAGCAAGCGCTATGAATCCATTGGGACTAGCGGATACCGTCTGCGGGGTAAAGTCCCCGAACAACTCTGCCCCATTGTCTATTGTGTCGTTGCTGTTCCGATCTAAAGCTAGCCAAGCGTCGTCTGCGTCGGGTGCCGTCCAAGCCACGCGCAACATCGAGCCGTTTGCCCTCATATCGAAATCCACTCCCCCTGCCGCATCCGTAAGCTTGAAGCCGTTTCCGGAGACATCAATTAAAACAGGGGAGACGCAATTCGGATCATCAGGATTACACTCGCAAGAATCCGTCACGCCACCGTCGAGCTTCAGTGGAGGAGTGCATGGCGTGGGTGCTTCCGAGGGCGAGGGCACTGGCGACGGCGATGGTGAAGGTTGACAACCTTGGCAGCTCTTGGTCTCAAACTTCACAACGCCTTGACAGTCTACCCAGCTCTTTGAATATCCCACATAATTTGGCGCAGTTCCCTGACAGTTGCACGAACAAGTATCTTCTTCACATGTCTCGCAGGGTGTATAGACGCCCGTGAAACCGCCGGAACAACGCTCATACTCCCACTCAATTGCGCAATTCCCATTATCTCCTGTGTACGTGTTACATAAGATCATTTTCTTACAATCCGTTAATGCGTCGCTCTGCGCTCCCATCACTCCGTAGATGGCAAGGATACAAGACAAGATGATGAGTGCTTTTCGCATGGGAAACTCCTTGTGAGGCTTCGAATCAGTTGATCCCCCGCGGCGTTGTTGAGAGATATTTCTGTACTTCCGTTGGGCCACGCTGTTTATACAGTTTTCGCAGTCTGATGCCGTATCGTCTGGCACCCTCTTTTTGAGTGATGTTATTAAGGCCTATCTCCGGTTTCTGTAACTCCTCATCACTTTGTGTTAGCTGTATTAGTGTGTCTATTGACTTCTGCTTGGACTCCTTTGCAAGCCAACTTTTATATTTCACGGCTCCGGCTCTAAAGTCTTTAATCAGCTTTGACCCTTCCACATCAGGCCCCATGCTGGTGCTGTCCTCGAATTCCACGTAATCAATGTAGGCCTCGATCCCTTTGATTACAGCATTGTGATAGGTAAACACCCCATCAGACCGAAGAGTGTTTGACCCTCCGGGCATGATATTTTTTTCTTTGTCATAAAAATCGGGGTGAAAATTGGTCATTAGAATTTGATTTCGCGAGTCTCTGGTTTCTTTGCCAGCTTCCTCAAGTACAGTCGAATAGATTATGTTTGCGGCAGTAATACTCTTGTGAGTGTTGTTCTTCAAAGTACACTGGAACCCATTCAAAATATTGGGTGGTGTAACGCTAGCAGTTCCACACAGCAACTCGACATTAACATCATTTTCAGGTTGTAACTGTTTGATAGTAATCGGAAGCTGTAGACCAGCCTGAGTCTGATTCGCGATTTGTAAAGGGGCGTTTTGCTGCATTGCCAAACGATTGCCGCCCAAGGTAGATATCCCAATCAATGAGACAAGTGCGACTATGGAAACACAAAAGACTAAGAGGCGCATGATGGTCCTCCGTGGTTGAGTTTGGGCCGAAGGCTAAACTGCCAACATCGGCGACGTCGGCAACTAAGCCCTTGAGTAAGGCCTGTATATGGACACTTTGACTGACATTGGTCTGTTTACCTATTGCATCGTTGAGGCCGTGGGAGTAACGATGGAACAGGCTCTTATCTGGGCGGCTTCTACTCCTAACTGCGAATATGAGGCCCTTCGCTTATACACCCGTTCACACGCAGAAGCAAGGTTTTTTATATGGCTTTTTTGTGCCGAAAAGTTAGCGCGGGATGAATCCAGCCGGACGTTTCTGATTAAACGATTTGGACAGGATTACAGGATTTGTAAGATGAACAGGATTACTGTCCGAGAGGTAGACGAACTTGAAAACATGTATCGCCAGGCTTCGAATCGAAACGTATGTTGCCCCGGTGTTTTCGAACGATGCGGGCGACGGTGTCCAAGCCTAAACCCATTCCCTCGCCGACAGCCTTGGTAGTAAAGAACGGCTCGAAGATACGCGACTGTAGATTTTCCGGGATACCCGATCCGTTATCCCGAATTTCCACCATGATGTCGGTCGGTTCTTTCCTCGTTCGTACCTTCAACGTGCCGCCTTCAGGCATTGCCTCCACAGCATTGACAATCAAATTGGTCCAGACCAGATTGAGTTCGCTGCCGTAAGCTTTAATGCGCGGCAAAGTTTCGTCGTACTCGCGAGTCAACTGGATGCTCTTTTTCTTCAACTTGTATTTCAAAATGATGAGCGTGCTTTCGAGCCCTTTATGGATATCGACTTCCTGCACCGCAGCCTGGTCCATGTAGCTGTACTCTTTAATCGCGCTGACAAGTTCTGAGATACGCGCGGTGCTGGTCTTGATTTCACTTGCAAGTTTTGCCGCCGCGAGCTGCGCGTTGACGCGCGCCAGCACGTCCGCAAATGCGACCGGTTCTATCTCGCTCGAGATCCGCTCGAGGTCAGTCGTATCAATCCCCGCTTCAACGAGGTTGCCCGAAATTTTCCAGCCGTCATCAATGCCATGCTCCTCGAGCCACGCGGCAACGATCTCTTCCCTGTCACTTTGCTCCAGTGAATTCAGTTGCAGTGCTGTCGCGGTGTGCTCGAGTGCATTAGTTTCGAAGGCGCGGATTGACGCCTCTTGCTCCGTTGTCAGGTTGTGCTGGCAAAGACGCAAGTCAGCGGCACGCAACTCTGCCAGAGTTGCTATGAGATCGTTCGCGGCGCGAGTGGCTCCAGCGGCAGGGTTATTCAGTTCGTGCGCAAGTCCGGCTGAGAGTTTACCGAGGGCCATCAGCTTATCCTGTTGCTGATCGACCCTGGTCGTTTCGCGCACGCGGTCACTCATGATACCGACAAGACGTTTGGCGAGAACCGGCATTCGCTGGAGTAACTCGGGAAACAGTGCGACGGGAAAGCGCATGATCCGACTCGGTATTGCAGTTCTACCGGTGGCGTTGAACTGCGTCATGCGCGAGAAAGGCAGCATGCCCGTTACCTCGCTCGCTGGATCGCCGGCCCTTGCAATATAAAGCTGCCCATCAGGCGCGCTGTCGTTGCGGTAGGCGTGCATTTCTCCTTCAATAAAGATCGCCATCCAATCAGGCGGGTCGCCTTTGCGGAACAGAATATCGCCGGCTGCATATCGATCGTCCCGTACGTTTTCAGCAAACCACTGCAATTGATCTTCCGGAAGATCGGCAAACACATGAACCCGTCGCAGCGCTTCAACTTTATCTTCAGGTGAGGTGGTGGTAGCGATCGATCCAACTGTACCGGATACCGGCACCGGCACGCCTACGCCTTCTATTTTTGGATCACTCATTCGGTTATATCACCTTGCTGAGATATTGATGTACGAATGAAATCGCCACCGAACCTTCACCGACACCTGACGCAACTCTTTTGACCGAACCATGTCGCACATCGCCGACGACAAAGATACCCGGTACGTTTGTTTCCAAAAGACCGGGATCCCGGTCCAACGGCCATCCTTTCGGACGCTTACCATCGCGCATCAAGTCGCGACCTGAGTAAATGAACCCGCGTTCATCGCGCTCTACGATATCGGCAAGCCACTTCGTATTTGGAGCCGCTCCAATCATGATGAAGAGGGAATTGGCCGGTACTTTATTGATTTCGTTTGTTGTACTGCACAGCACCGATATTGCTTCGAGATGATTCTCGCCATGTGCCTCTACAACCGATGAGTTGTATTCGATTTGGACGTTCGGAGTCTCCTTGAGTTGGTTGATCAAGTATTGCGACATCGAAGTATTGAGGGATGAGCCTCGCACCAGCATCACTACTCGCCGTGCATACTTCGAGAAGTACATGGCCGCTTGTCCAGCGCTATTCGCACCTCCGACCACAAAGACGTCCTCGTCTTTGGTAGACATTGCTTCGGTCATCGCAGCACCGTAGTAGATTCCAGCGCCTGTGAGGCGTTCGATGCCCGGCGCCTCGAGCTTGCGCCACTGTACGCCGGTCGCAACTAACAAAGCGTGACAGCTAAGCTCCGCTCCGTCCGCAAGTTTTAGAAAACGGTATGGACCATCCAGACGTACCGCGGTAGCCTCAGCAGAAAGTATCTCGACGCCGAATCGCCTGGCCTGGACCACGGCCCGTCGTGCGAGGTCGGCGCCGCTAAGTCCGCTCGGAAAGCCGAGATAGTTCTCGATGCGGCTGGACATGCCCGCCTGGCCGCCGGGCGCTTCACGTTCGACCATCACTGTTCGCAAACCCTCGCTTGCGCCGTAGACGGCAGCAGCAAGTCCCGCTGGACCACCGCCGACGATCGCCAGATCATAAAACGCTTCGGCAGCGCGTGTTTTAAGTCCGACGTTCTCAGCGAGGTCCGCCGGCGTGGGCCGTCGTAAACGTAAACCGTTAGGGAAAATCACGAGCGGCAAGTCTCTTTTCTCTTCGTCGTCGAGCAAGTCGACGACGCCATGGACTTCGGGATCGGTGTGGACAGTCTCGATATCAAGCCATTGATATGGGACGTGATTGCGCGCGAGGAAGTCTTTGATGTTATGCGAGGCTGGTGACCATCGATTGCCTAACACGCGAATGCCTTCAAACTGCGGCGGAAACGTAGCTTGCCAATCTTCAAGTAGATCGTCGAGAACCGGATACAGGTTTTCTTCAGGTGGATGCCATGGCTTGAGTAGATAGTGATTGATACCGGCCTCATTGATGGCTGCAATCGCCGCGTCGGTATCCGCGTAAGCCGTCAAGAGCACGCGCCTGGCGTCGGGATAAAGCGTTACAGCTTGTTGCAGGAACTCGACGCCTGACAGACCGGGCATTCTTTGATCCACGAGGAAGAGTGCGACGGTATTGTTCCTGAGTTTTAATTCTCGAAGAATGTCCAATGCTGCGGCGCCTGATTCGGCTCTCAGCACGCGATAGTCTTCGGCGTACTTGCGTCGCAGATCGCGTTCGATTGCGCGCAACACCTCCCGATCATCATCAACCGTTAGTATTACTGGTTTAGGCATGTTTCTCTGTTTCGCTTACCGCGCATCATATTCTTCTTTTTCGTGTGCCGCATCTGCGGCGGCAATTTTTTGTCCTCAAACTTCTCTAAACGGGTATGTTATGCGGGAAGGAAAGAAGGGACACATCACGAGAAGGAAGGTTTTTCGGATACCCCTTTCGGGGTAGTAGTTCGAATGAGTGTTAGTTGATGAACGGAGGAAAGATTGATGAATCGAACAATCAAAGTTGCTTTATCGATCGTTACATTTTGTCTGACAGCTCAAGTTATAAAAGCTGACGGCATTCTTCTCTCGTGGTCTGCGCGGGATGTGCCAGGCATCACCGAAGAGGCCTTCGACGCGGCCCGGTGGAATAATTGGTGGGCCAACAACAAGAACAACCTAAAGTGGAATTCAGAGAAAGGTGAATTCGAGGGAAAGTCGACTCCCTGATTCACGCATTCGGTTCACCCTTCCCAAATAGATCGCAGGCAGCTAACGAGGCGTTGAGCGCCTCGCGCAGCGTTCGTGCTCCAGGGCGTTCGCCCATAACTATCAAAGTCGGTACATAACAACTTGGCATGATGAGGCTCAATGCCGGCCACTTCGATCAGGAGTCGCTCATCTATTTTTGAAATTACTGGCTGACGAACCCGCAACTCCTTTATCACGAATTCATTCTTAGCCATCATCGCAGAGACCGCACGCCGCGCGGCCTCATACTTGGGCTCATCAACACTCTCCAACCCAAGTCCATAAATGCGATTCACATGTTTAAGAGAGAAATATGTAGCGAGTCCCTCTTCTAACATCGTTGGACCGTGACCCCATGGCACCGGACTCAGCACATGAATCGCTTCATGAGCAAGTTCATACGCAGCGAGATAGCCCCCAGCCTTGGAGCTGCTCGTCAGATATATCCTGGTCATACGTAAAGGATAAAAAACATAGGTTTGGGCATAAGCGCACTCAGTAATCCGAAGCTCACGCAGGTCATATGAACGATCTCGCGGACCGAACAAAAACTCAGCCTCTTCGAGTATCTTTAATAAATTTTTCATCAAGCTTCGTTCATGTGAACGATCTTTGAGACCGAGCAGATACTTTGCCTCGGCCTCGATCGTTAACAAGTTCTCCATTAATTGCACAATGCGCCCTCCATGAATGCAGTTATATATATTGGATGACAGGCGTGGAATTGTGAAGATAGGTTGGAGAAGTCAGTACCACCCGCGGCGGTACTGACCTCTTCCAGTGTGGCTGCGAGAGGAGTAAGACTACTGCGACGTCTTTTTGCGTGTGAGCACGTTACACGCTTCGACAACACTGCTTGGATCGATCGCGACGTTTCCCTCGTCGATGTGCCGAATGATGCCCTCTTTATCGATCAGGAAGGTGGCACGATTGCCAAAGCCCTGCTCCTCGTTGAAGACACCATAATCCTTGACCACAGTGCGTTTGAAGTCGCTGAGGATTGGAAACGTAACTTCAATCTGTTTTGCGAATTCGCGGTTGGCGGGAACACTGTCGACGCTCATGCCGAAAACCTGAGTGTCGGTTGCTTCGAATTTGGCGATATCAGCCTGATACGCCTTCAGTTCCTTCGTTCAACCACCAGTGAAAGCCAGCACATACATCGCCAGCACGACGTTTTTCTTGCCTTTGAAATCACTAAGCTTATAAGTCTTTCCATCAGTGGCGCGAAGTGTGAAATCAGGAGCCGGGTCACCGACCTTCAAGTGTGTTTTGGGCGGAGCTGGTTGTTGGGCCAGTGCGACAACGCTAAAGACAGCAAGCAGCAGAAGGGAAGTTAACAATCTTTTATACATGTTCTGGCCTCCTCGCCAGTTGAGAACGTGGGTACGTTTAGCGAGTTGAATTTATGCACAAAGGTGCAGACAGTCAAGGCGATTTACACGTTGGACTGGCTTTGCTCCGAAAAGTCCATTTTGGAGATCGGCCGCGGCTTCGCCGCCTGATGTGAGGCGCGGCTATGCCGCGCCGTTCAGCTTGAATTT
>JAICGZ010000199.1 GCA_025922875.1 Pyrinomonadaceae bacterium | reverse complement strand
AGCTCCTACGAGCAGGACTTTCTGTCATGCAGTTATGGCTATCGACCATTGGTGGGAGCGCGCACAGCAGTGGATGAATTAAGAGTCAAACTGCAATTCGGCGGCTATCACACCACTTGTTGGAAGCGGACATCAAAGGCTTCTTCGACAACCTGTCGCACGAGTGGTTAATGCGCATGTTGGCGGAGCGGATTGATGATGAGCCGTTGCTACGGTTGATAAAAGAAGTGGCTGAAAGCCGGAGTGTTGGACACAGATGGGAAAGTGCTGAGGCCGGAAAGTGGTACGCCGCAGGTACACGTTTGCCAACACTGGAGGGATGATTTCCAGCAAGAGTTAGAGAAGCATTCTGTATGGCAAGTTGATTCGTACCTAGCCACCCACTTTTAAAGTTTCGAAGCGTAGTACTCGCATAACGTTTGAATTCACCGGCCTGCGCGCCTTTTCGCGCAGGCCCGGTGGAATGATGTGTTAGGCAAAGACAGCATTCAGACTCGCAATGATTGCTGTCTGACTGCCGTCTGCCAACGGAACCGTCACGGTGGATCCGCTAAAGGCAACCACGCTCTTGCCGGTTGGGGCAGACTGTGTGAAAGGGGTCTTGGTGGTTGAACCGGCCATGGACCCGAATGGGCCATAAGTGGCTCCGCTTTTTCCGGTTAACGTGAGTTGCAGAACACATTGCCAGCCATACCAAAAACCGGTGTAGCCGGAAATTGACACGATCGGATCGGTGAGCGGAATATTGCTCGTTTGGCTTCCTCCGCTATTTCCGCCGTGTTGCAACAATGTAAATATCCCGGTTTTCGTATTCTGAGTACCGGTATTGTATGGTCCCGTCCCGGTATTGACGGCCTGAATGGCGTTGAGTACGTCGCCCGATCGGATCGTCATTTGGGTAATGTTGGGATTACCCGCCGCACCGATAATCGCCGTGTCGTCGAAGGTATTGCTGGTGGAGGGGTTCCCGAGTTGATAAAGAATCAGGTACTGTGCCTGCTCAAACTGGAAGTTGCCAGAGTTGAATCGCCACATAAAAATATCCTGATAACTATACTGGGTATTGTTGGAAGAAAAACCCGGCGACACGGCGTTCCATACCTGTTGTGCGCTGGCGTTGGGCGCTGCATTTCCCGGCTCAAACTGTGCACCATAGCCGATCTTGGTCGGGGATATTCCGGCATCGAGAAAGCTTGATAACGGAGTGCCGTCGTAGAATTGAGGAGAGACGAAATCGAACGCGCTATTGACGGTAGGGTAATCAATCGTATCAGTGGGCCATGCAGGCGTGAATGACAGATAATATTTCACTGGCTGCTGATCAAACACCTGGCGAATCGTGGAAAATAAGGTTTGAAACTGCGATTGGGTCATGTCATCGGATACATCACCTTCCCAATCAACATCCAAGCCATTCATTCCATTATTTTTTAGATACGTCACCAAATTCTTGGCAAATGCGGTAGCCTGTGTTTGCGGATCCCCACCGCCGGAAAAAACTGCCGCCAAGGTGTTATTGCCCGAATACACCATCGTAGCCAAAAATTTAATATTCGGATTGACCTGGCGTGCGTCACGGAGCACGAAATTCAAATAATCCTGGTTGGTTAGACCATCTGGATGAGACGAGCTGCCGATTTGGATGGTGGAACCATTCGATGCTGAGATAACTTCAAAAAAGGCAACGCCAAGAAAAGTTACGCTGTTGTACACTTTGTAGTTAATGAGCGATTGATAGCAGCTGTTTGAGCTGTTGTAGTTGGTGTCGGGTGGTTCATCTTCGTTCAAAAAGATCCACGCATTGATGCCGTATGGTAGGTTTGCCATTTTGATTCTCCTTTGAATTGATGTGGTGAGTTGCGGAGCTAACTATGTGGTAAGGCCCTCATGTGAGCTTCCTTATGCAGTGGGAGCGCGAGTTCATCGGCTTCCACTAATTAACGCGAGAACTACTTCGGAAAACCACCATGTCTATTATTTTGAGTGAGGTTTCAGCCAATGACGGTGTCCACCAGTGGCGCCTGATGATCAAGACTTGAGGTCATTTTTTCCGAACGGCCTCTGCTTGGGAGCTGAAAGGTAATAGTGCTCCCCACACTGGACAATCTTCGCAACTTCTGTTGACACCAATGACGGGAATGCTCAGTTTCTTCCAAATCTCGCGGCCGCAGTAGTTTGGCACACAACGCACAAGCTCTCGGCAAACACTGAACGAGGCAGATAGCTTCTGAGGATAATCAGTTCCGTTTACTAAGATAGAGGCGACACTTGAAAGCGTCGCCTCTATAAATCTGGATTAGGTTGTCTTGAATCTCCTTCAGAAAGAAGTTCCCCGCTTTACAACTTGCCGCCTTACAGACAGCAGTTTGAGTTATCTTCTTAGCGAAGAGTTGGTGTGCATCAAACCAAATTATCGTGAGGTTTGTCGCACCCCGGAGGCACTCAAGGTTCACTGCGTTTCAGGGAATTCAAGCGCAAGCAAGTATACAACGCTGGCTTTTCCTTTAACGCCCTTAGCAACTAAGCGATAACCACCTCCACCTTGTAGGCTCTCGATGTTCCAGATTGCCTGTGAATCGGAAGCAGCCGCTTTCGAGAGATCTCCAAGTTTTGAAAACGGAACTTCCTTACCGGCACGTGCGAACGCGCTCACCCAGACGACCCTTCCTCTGCCGTTGGTTTTGAAAGCGAGCGTTGCATAGTCTGTACCCTTAAGTGTCCACGCTTCCTTGCGACCTCCATCGCGAGTGTCGCGCCCGTCCCCAGTTCCAAGCGGAGTGAGCTTAGCTTTTGCTTCCTCAAGAGTGGCGCCGATGCTTACACCGAGAAGAGAGTTGATGACGCGGATCTCTTTGCTCTTTTGCGCGAGAGCGGCAGAGGCCAGCAACAGCACAACTACCAGACAGGAGAGGCTGGCTGGCCTCAATTTGAGGCCAGCCCTTTGAGTTTCAACGTAACGGCTTCTCATATAGTTCGTCTCCCGCTACCTGTGGAATTGAATGTTACCCTGAGTTAGTAGCCCGGCCCGGCTTGATGATATCGGTCCTGTGATCGTGATTTCGAACCGATCATATCCTATGCCGGATTCCCGATTGTCTTGAACCTTCACGGTGAACATTACTATTTGATTGCCGATGTGGCCCACGCCGGAGAACGTTACCTCGTTCGGCCCGGACTGCGTGAAGCTGGTGATCCCATCAGAAACAAGATGAATATTTTGTTCCTTATCCTGGTAATTCAGGTGACCACTGGGCACGGGATCGACATTGAATGCAAAGTTAACGGTTTTTCCGACAATCTTCCCGCCACCGGTGACTTTAAGCGGAGGACCGGGACTCGGCGACGGTGACGGTGATGGGCTCGGGCTGGGTGACGGGGTTGGAGTGGGGCAGTTTGCGATCGTGAACAACGTACCGCCACGCGTCAGATCACGCTTGGCGTTGACTTGCGATGTGAACGCCTGGCCACGCAATCCCACTAAGACCGAACCGTTACCAATTGCCGGTCCCTTTGTCACAAACGGGTTTAGTTTGCTTGCAGAGACTTTGACGGTGATGGTGTTGTTTACGGGATCAAAAGATCCGCTGTCAGCCGCACCTCTCGTCGTGTAGGTGATTGTGCCGTCCGAGTTGCGCACCGCGGTGCCAAAGGAAAACGGCATTTGAGTCGGATCGGTGGAAGCCCGCACCCAGAACTGGTCGCCCCTATCAGAAAGGCCATACGTGTAGTCTCCAGTTGCGCTCAATTTAGAGTCAGGCGCATTTGCCGTAAAGTTCATGCGCCAGTTTGAGATTGGTGCGCCTACTGGATTCGCAGACACGGCCATGGTGGCGACGATTACGGGTCCGCCTGTGCCTTGCTCGCACGAGTACTTGATTGAAAGTATATCCAGCGGATCATTAGTTGGAGTAACGACCAGCAGTCCATCCACCACGTCCTGGGCAAAGTCTGTCACTTGTTCGCCGTTTGGACCTGGTTGAGTGGGTGGTCCTGGATCGAAAGGTCCTGGCCCTTCTACAGGCGCGGGAACCATGGTAGATCCTTCGTTGTTGATACTCGGACCAGCAACTTGTCTTGCCACATAGGTATGACCATCGAAGTCGTTGTGGTCATCCGTGTAGCCAACGACCGCAGCTCCCAGTGGATCGAACGAGACCTGGAAGTAATCAAGCAAGTTTCGATTTGCAGTGCCCAGCGTCCCACCAGTGGAAATGTTGCTCCCGTGAATAAAGTGGTCGCTGACCTTCACCTGTCGGAACGTCGGATTGTTTTCGTCTGCGTTAAAGCTCTGGGCAAAAAATACCTCCCAGTTGGCATTGTCATTGTTTGTTGGTTCCGTCGTGCCGTACCAAACTATACCTACAGATCCGGGCGTCGGTCCTGTCTCCAACCAAGGAAAGAGACTGGTGCGGGTCTCCTCACCATCACTCACGCGAACACGGTTACTCCAGGTCACACCCTTGTCGGTGGAGTGGCGGAGGAAAATGTCTTTACCATCTGAGTACACGACATAAGCGGTCCCGTTTGGTGTTCCATCGTCCGCGACCTTCACCACGAAGAAGATGTTCGCGACATTAGCCTCTGGCGCTGCCTGATGGCATTCGTATACGGCGGCCTCACCGGTCGGCAACGTCGTCGTGCTATGACAGACCTGACCCGTGCTTCCGCTGATGTAAACTGTCCCGGTTGCCTGATGAACGTCAATATAACCCACCTGACCGATTGCCCCAGCGGTTTGTGCAGGACCGTAAGTAAGACCTCCGTCGATCGAGCGCTGAATTTGGGTAACAGCTGGTGCTAGGGTGCGATACAAAAGATAGACCTGGTCCTTTCCACGAAATTCAATCCATTGTCTGTCGTCGCCAGGTACGCCCCCAGTGACATTGCCAAGCGGATTCAACTGATAGTTTTGAGCGCGATCAGTTGATTTGCCTGAAGAAATGTTAGCAGCTACCAGGCTCGTGAAGGCCAGTGTTGGCGGATTGTTAGTTGCGCCAGTTCCAGGATCTGGAAATCCGACAGCCAGCTCGACATCGCCTCCGCCATCAGCGCCAACCGCTGTCTGCTCCGATCCGGTGAAGGAATCAGGCTGCCCGCGATAGACTGGATGCCGCATCCTGGGATCATATGCAGGACTTCCTGGTTGCAGATCGAAATACCAAAGGTCTACTCCCGCAGGCACGCCGCGAATTCCGGAAACATAATGATTTCCCAATTTGTCGGTTCTGTTGCTTGGCTCGCCATCGCGAGCAGCAACGGGAGCCTTCACTGTGACGTTTGGGCTGAACGCGATTCCGGTCTTGAGGTAATTGGCATTTCGTGCGGGTGGTTGATTTAGGACGGTCGCGGTTCCGTGATACTGATCAACGAGAGGCGTTACAGCAAAATAAACGACATGGACCGTATAAACTCCAGTACCGGTTGCACTGGGATCAATCGAAGTTTCTTCGTCTGTGTCTGGAGCCCCATCGCCGGATTGTGCCACGACTGGGCCGGCGTTGGAATCCTTGTGAACATAGAGATCATAGTCGTTGGCCGGATTCGTCCAAGTGATCTTAATTGTGATTAATTTGCCGGTCCAATCCCCGGCGGCGACATTTAACGTATAGGTATCGCAATTGATTCCTTCCTGGCACGTCTCTTCGCCTGCACTTGCGCCGCCCACTGCTGTACCGTTCCAGCTTTGTGTCGGCCCTGCGGGCGTAATAGTTCCCGCCGCTGGGTTTGAAGCCCTCGACGTCGGAAGTGGAGCGAAAAGGATCCCTAACGCGAAGGTCATAACAAAAATGGCGTTCAAGGCTCGCGATGCCGTGAGAGTGGAAAGCTGGAAGCCCGGGAATATCTGTTTTTTGCTTCGCTTAGTTCGTCTTTGATTGCGGCTGGAAAATAGAGATTTCGGTAAAACGTTGCAGACGAGAGATCGAATTGGCTTTTGAGAACACATGGTAAATCCTCCTGCTGTCGGCGCAGTAACACGAGCAAGGCGGCGCCTGATCACCTGGCTCGTTCGATGGTTTGAGAATTTCACGAGCCTAGCTTCTTGTAGGAGGGTTGAGGAATCCTTGAGATTCACTTGAGACTTATAACGGTGTTTTTGTTAGACCCTCGACGAGGCCACAAAGCGCATCTGTAACATTGGCAAATAAAGGGTTAAGGGGGCGTTCCATCGGCAGAACGACGATTGTTACAAATTGGGTATTACTCTCTTGCAGAATAGACTAACGGTTCCGAGCTGTCAGCGTCAGCAACATCCATGAATGGGAACAAACAGCCAACAGTGAAACTGAGGTGCAAGTTTCGGGCGCGGAAGATGATGTAGTTAGTAAGACCTTGATAACATTGACTTCCGTGTCAAACAGGAATAATCTCACGCCGCCTCGCATACTTGCTGTCGAATCAAAACTTATCTGAGCCGCGCGGTTTATCATGCGGATAGACGAGAAGCCGGACGTTAAAGGTGAATGCTTCGGCTCAAGCGCGGCTGCGGTGATGCCGGGCGTTAAGGCGCTTGGAGAAGACTATGAAGTACTACGTTTACGTTTCCGATTCGAAAGTCGATATGCTTATTCCACAAATGGCCGACGATCGTAAAAAGAAAATCGCTATCGATTTTAAAATTGACCTTAAGTTGTTATCAGCGTCATGGAAATCTGAGAAAGAAGCCGTCAACGAACGTATTCAAAGGCTGGAGGCAGTTTCTAGTTTCATCCGCAATTGGGGAAACATTGGAACAACTGATAATCCGGACGAATGGGTCGAAGGAACTCTCCTTATGTCATGGCTGGTTGTACCTGAAAGTAATCTTGTATACCTCACAACTACTAAATCGTCACGATCAAAAACCATAGTTGGGTTAGGTGGCTCTGCAAAGCATATTGTTGGCAATTCGGCACCACCTTTGTCACCTGCCTCAAGGTCAATGTTATGGGAAATAATGCGTGAGTTGAATCGTCATTTCGGGAATATATCTGAAGGAAAGAGCGAAGACTTCAGAAATCCTGATTCTCAGACATTGCAATTGGTTAGAGATGTTTCTGAAGAGGTGGAATCTCTGGGGTCTCTTTTTGCGAGGTTCGGACACGATGATTCGCAAACAAATATGCAGACTTACCCGCCAGTACAACAAAAGGTTGAGTTCTTAGCAAAACGCTTATTCTATGACAAGGTAAATCCAAGTAGGCGGAGTGGCAAAAAGATCAAGCAGCCGGTTCTTATAGCGACGCCTATATATATCGCGCTAGCTGAGTGATTAACCGATCTCTATCTTTTTTTCATCTCTTCCCCACACTGGACAATCTTCGCAACTCTTTGTTGAGACTACCCACGGAGATGCTCAGTTTCTTACAAAAGTCGCAAGAAGCGCGCTAGTCCCGCAAGCGATCCACATTCCGCACCAGAGTGGCAATCCGCTTGCGATAGCCCGGAGTGGACAATCTTCGCAACTTGTTTCTGACGCGAACGACATTGAACCGGTTGTTAGTCTGCGGCCGGGCGGCCGCCGAAGCAGATGATGTAGCCATCCGGGTCCTCGACATAGAAGCCCTTTGTGCCCCACTCGGTCTCTCGTTCTCAAATAAAAGCGGCGAGAAGCTGTGATGCCGCTCGCCGCACTGTACATGGTTGGAGTTCTCGTCCTACTTTGGTGAATGGCATTGAAGCCCACCTAAAGACTTAGCGCGTAAGTAAAAATACATCCCATGCCCATCGATTAATCTGTTCTCCCTGTTCGTCCTTCACCCTAGCTCTATAACGGAAGTAGTTTCCGTACTGATCTTGCTTCTTGGACTCTTTGTAATCCAGTTCTATCGTCTTCAGGCCAATGCTCTGCAAGGTGGATAACTCTACTGCTTCCGAGATACCGTTGTGATTACGGTCCTGCCACAAACGCAGCGACGCGAAAATGCCATCGCTCGGCGTGATTAGCCCGTCCCCGTTGCCTCCGTTGGTTGGCTTATCGTACTCAGCCAAGGCTAAAAATCCGTTTCGTTGTTGGCCGGCAGGAGGATTAGGTTGAGGTGTGTAATTGCCAAACAATTCAGAGCCGCCGTCAATAATACCGTTTCCGTTTCTATCCAACGCCAGCCAGGCGTCATCAGAAGATGGCGTGGTCCAAGAAATTCGTTGTGGGTGCCTACGGCTCTGATGTCAAAGTCAACGCCGGTAGCCGCACTGGAGAGTTGGAACCCGTTACCTGCGACGTCAATTAGTATTGGCGAGACGCAATACGGATCATCGGGATAACACTCGCAGGAGCCTCCACCACCGCCATCAAAGTCAAGGGCTAAATCGCATCCGCCATCGTCGCCACCACCGCAGGTGTGAGGCGGGTGGGGCACCCAAGTACGTTCGCCATTGTCGTTACAAAAAACCTGGTCCCACTGAAAAGGAGGGATTTCACAGTCCTTCCGTACGCGTTTGAGTAACCTTGTTTACGACAAGAATACTAAACCCACCAGTTGATGTTGTCACAGGTGGATAGAAGTCCGGCCAACAATTTGTCGTTTGATTGGTTGTTAGAGGATTACAAGCAGCCCTATAGGTGCATTGTCCGGTACCACTAGGGCTCAACCCCCCAAAAAATCCGTCAGGCCATTATATGTTCCAATGAGAAATTTTTGTTAGAGTTTTAGTCTCCAGAGAACCACAGGCACTGTTAGTGGAATCGCTAAGCCATGTTCCGGTCGGCGTACAGTCAGCGCTTATGACCGTTACTGTTAAGAGAATGGTTAAAGTTGTAAACAAAGCGCCGGTGAGAAGCAGGCGATATCTCATATGAGGTCCTTTTCGAGGAACGTTTTATCGGTGTAATCAGAGTTTTGAGAGCAGCTTACGTGCTCGGTCTGTTAGCTGCGTAAAGCCCTGTTCTCGGTTCTCAGTAGGCAGCTTTTCCAAGTCGTCAAATCTTCGCAGCATCTTTTGTCGTCCCCATTCAAGACCAGCCTTCAACTCGTCCGACAGTTGGTTATCACTTCGCGAAATGGGTGACAACTCACTTAAGCTAGCGAGCGTTTCCGATTCACTAGTATTTAGAGCAGCGACAATATCACTCTTGGTTGTTTTCAAATCCTTCCGTGACTGCCCTTCTCGTTCCAAAATTTTAAGGGTTCTGAGAATCTGGATTTTTTGGCCCAACCTTTGGTCCTTTATTTGCTGCGCTACTTTGGAGTTTCCATCGTCACTTCCATCCTTCAGCAGGACGGCAAGAAGATGAATTGTTGGGAGTTCAGAACTTGGGGACACGGGATAACTCGCCTCAAAAGTTTCCCCAGGTTCTATACCAAAATGTACTTCTGAATAAGCGAAATCTTCCCTTACTGTCGCCGTACCGCTAATTCTGACTGCAAAGGCAGTTATCGTTTCTTTGTGATTGTTTTGCAGCCGGATTCTTACCTCATTATCTACGAGGTAGGCCTTCAGGACTTCATATCCTTTGGTTTGACTCTTTACAGTCAGTTCACGAGGGGACGCTGACGCCCTAGGGTTGAATAGTAGCGCACAAGCAAGAAGAGCAATTAGAGCTAAGACGCTGAAAACTGCGAGGTATCGACGTGACATGAGAGGAACTCCTATTCGGTTTACCACCTTACCAACGTCACCGATGACATTTAGGTAGTGAGACCTTCATTATGGCGCTTATACGCTCCCCTTGGACCGAAGTCAATGCCTAGCCTTTGAACTGTCATTAGCACATGTGTGTCCTGTGAAATTAACACATGAAATGTCCGCTTTGAGCGGCACGGTCAGCGGCAGCATGACACGATGCGGTCATGAAGCAGCTGAGCGCAGCCGCAGTTGAGCGGGCGATGAAACTACAGGACGTAATGTTTGCGGGCGATGGCCAAGGGGATCACGTGAGTACAGGCGGCGGAAATCACGGAAAGTTGAGGTCAGCTTCGCAGGTGGCCTCTTGTTCAATCATTTTATTTCCGTGGAAAACTGCTCCCCACAGTGGACACTCTTCGCAACTTTTTGCTTCGCCAGGCACTTGATGCTTCGTCGGCCAGCAACTCGGATCGCCAGGCAGCTTCTGGTCAGATTGCGCGCCCACCCCTGCGGATTTCGCGTATCGACAAATGCGAACTGGTCCTTACGGTTCAGCCGCTCCCCAGTTTCGTCGACTGTGATTCGTGTCGCTTGCATAATGCACGTGGAAAAACGTGGATGATCAAGAAGGAAACAAATCTGTTGGACGGTCTGAGGACACTGACTCTTGCAGAGTGTTTGCTGCTCTTCTCATCAGCAGCATGATCAATAGAACTGAAAACACTAGGGCGAACCCGTAAGGTATAAGCAATACCATGCCTCCAGAGCTCACCATGCTCAACGCATCTTCTGGCGCTAGGAACGACATTATCAATACCGCCAAGCCCGGGACCTGCAATATGAAATACAAGTTCCGTCGCCTTCTCGCTCTCCGCATTAAACCGTGGTTATTCGAGAAGATGGATAGAGCAATGACCCCGGAACATAGTCCCCAAATTAAAAAAGTGTCCAAGAGGCTACCGACCGTTGAAATTGGAAAGCGCGGATCGAATGTAATTCCGACTCCATTGTGGCTCTTGCGTTCGAAGGCGGATTTGTAAGCATCAGCAGAATAACGATACCCCTCAACTATGTACAATAAATTACCACTCCAGCCTCCTTCATCACGCCAGCTTGATGGGTTCCACCAACTCCCGCCTCGATTCCACCATTGAAGTATCACTCTGTCTGCAGCTTCTACCCTTGAGTTTGCTGCATACGTTATGTGACTAGCTGAAAGTCCGTGTTGTGACGACATGTTCTCCGCTCTGAAAGACGCATCCGTCTCAGCTCTTTTTAGAATCCCGGTGAAGGAGTATTCCGTTTCATCCTTCTGCTTCAGTGCCTCATGGGCTTCATCAGACGACGCATAACGCAAAATCAGGACAACCGTGCCGTCGGAATACTCTCCCAATATCCTGTCTTCATCTCGCTCTGGGTTGTGAGTTCTATTCGCATTGATTGCTTTTCCGGAAGTTGTACATACGAGATGGGCAGAATCGACCTGCCGAGGGAGCAAAGTACTTAGATCGCCGGTCAAGAGTGAAGTCCACTCTCGTGTCAACCTGGGCGCTTGCCTGGAATCAACCTTTACCTCGACAAGGTAGGTAAGAGAAAAGAAGATCATAATGATCGCCATGACCCTGGCCCTTCGAAACCATTTGTCGTGTGGAGCCAAGAAGCCGAGGCCGCTGACTATGAGGATGTAGCCAACAAAGTCCGGCAGGAACAGATCGAAGGAGTTAATCCTTATATCAAGGACGACGAAGAGAAGCCCCCAGAAGATTCTTTTAAAGCCTACTTTCATGGGCCATCGCGCCTAAGGGGATTGCGAGTGTTTACGAAAGCCAGACTCGTAAGGAACAAGCAGACACTATTCCCGTTTGCGAAGAAAGTCAACGTCGCGAATTGACTCACGAAACCCTTACCAGGCTTGCGTAAAAAACTTGAGGCCACCTTCTCGGGTGGCCTCCCTTCGATTTATTAAGGGGTTAATGCTCCCCACACTGGACAATCTTCGCAACTTTTTACTGACGCCAACGGCGGAGGCGTTCAGTTTCTTACAAAACTTGCGGGTGCAGTAGTTGGCACACAAGGCACAAGAGCAGCAGAGCAGCCAAAATAATTTTCAATCCGGGCTTCAGGCGTGGTGGGAGCTATGCCATCCCTGCCGTGCTTTCAACTGTTCCGTACGCCAGCAAGAATCCACGCGGCGTCATTTACCATGACATGCTGGTCGAGCCTGTTGTACTTCACGATTTCCCTACCCCGAAATCGGTTGCGAATGTAGGCTGCTCAAAGAATAGATTATATGCCTGTCCGTTAGGCGCGTAATGGAACTGCTTGATATCGACCACAGACGGCTTGTAGTCTTTGTGAAGAGCCAAAAAGGAACTCGGATAACGCCCATACGCAGCGTGGTACGCCTCGATGTCACCAATCAATTCCACATTCTGTCTAGTTCTATAGACATCAACGTGCTTTAGTGTCGACTACTGTTCACATAATTCCTCAGAACTCGCTCAACCAGACTCAAAATTCCTCTGCTGCTTCGTGGAATGACACTTGCGCCATAATCTTCAGACTCAAGTAGAGCCTACTCAAGCCGATTGGCAGTCCTAACTGCTGCCAAACTTTGGCTAACCACCGGGGAACTTTCTCTCCGTTGCACACGCAGCTTT
>JAICGZ010000198.1 GCA_025922875.1 Pyrinomonadaceae bacterium | reverse complement strand
TCGGACGTCAGTCTCGCTCAAAGCGCGCATGCTGTGGGCGACGTGACCCGCGCGAACGATCTCCTTAGGCGTCATTTACCTAAACCCGGGAGCGAAAAGAGTGACGACTTGCGAAGCTTTGCATGGGGCTACGTTTGGAAAAACTCTTTTCCGGAATTAGCAACGTTTGATCCAAAGGTGCAGGAAGACTCGGATCGTTCTGCGGTGGCCTTTTCACCGGATGGAAAAATGCTCGCGATGGTGACTCACGACGACGCCATTACGCTCTGGAATATGGAGGCGCAACAGCAATGGGCCAAGCTGCGAGGTCACACGAAAGCCCCGATACACGAAATCTCTTTCTCGCCCGACAGCAAAATGCTCGCTTCGGCAGGTGCAGACAAGACTGTGAGGCTGTGGGACATCGCTGCTCAAAAAGAACTCGCTACCCTCAACGGGCAAGTGTCGGTTTCATTTACACGGGATGGTGCGCGGATCGTTTCGTCCAGTGATGACGAGACAGTGAGGTTTTTCGATTCCAGGACTCTCAAGGAAGCGGCCAGTGTCCCGATACCATCTCGCAGGTCATTTCCCTCGCCTGATGGCAAAACACTGGCGTTGGTCGGTGACAGCGCGCATGTGGTGGTTCTGTGGGATGTCGCCAATCAGCGCGAGGCGGCTACGCTCAAAGGCCTCGCTGATCAGGTGTTGGCAGTGGGTTTCTCACTCGATAGCAAGCTTCTCGCCGCAAGTGGTCAAGACGGGACGAGTAAGGTGTGGGATTTAACTACTCATCAGGAGACAGCTACCATCCAGGGAGTTTCGATAACGGTCGATTCCCTTGTGTTCTCGCCGGACAGCAAAACTCTGGCTACAGTAGATTTCGATTTCAGACTCAGACTCTGGGACGTCAGTACGCGGCGGCTTGTGGCGACGATAAGAGGTCCCAATGGTCGACCACACTCGGTGGCGTTCTCACCAGATGGCAAAACACTCGTCGCATGCAATGGCATGCAGTCATTTGTGACGCTGTGGGACGCCAGCAGTCTACTTTCCACTAATAACATCGGAGCACCACTTGGTTCGACAATTGCGCTTTCGCCAAACGGGAGAACCCTTGCCGTCGGTGATCATGAAAGCATCGGGTTGTGGAACACTGTCACTGGAAAAGAAGAGAGGCGGTTGCAACGAGATGGTGGTGGTCCAACGGCATTCTTGCGCGATGGCAGCGCACTCCTATCAGGCGGTATAGTCTGGGACCTCGCCACCGAGAAGGAATTGGCGAGAATTAATGGTTCAGCGTTCGCTTCGTCGTCCAATCATAGAACACTCGCTGTGCTGAGAGAACCCGATATCGTGTTGTGGGACACCGCCTCTCTGATGGAGACAGGGAGGATCAAAGGGAGCTCGTCGCAGGTTTTCAAATCACTCGCTTTGTCCGCGGACGGAAAGACGTTGGCTTCGGGTGAATCGAACGGCACCGTGCGCATTTGGCGCGTTGACAGCCAGAAGGAGTTTGCATCAATGAAGGTGACTGTCGAGGCCCGCTATTCGTTAGCCCTCTCGCCCGATGGAAGAATTCTCACTGTGATCCATAGCGACTCTATCGTCGTGTGGGATATCGCCGCTTGGAAGGAAGTGACCGCACTCGAAACCCCCCTAACCTACGTTGGAAAGTTCTCACCTGATGGCAAGACGTTCATTTCAGCCGGTCTGAACGGCATAACTTTGTGGGACGCGTTCACTTGGCGAGAACAGTTTTCCTTTCCGCGCCTCGTGGTCCACGCTGCAGAGTTTTCGGCGGACGGTAATACGCTTGCCGTCATCAATCGCGGCGAGGGCGAGATCTTCCTTTGGTTCTCCTCTGGAACCGCAGAAGTTGCAGCCACGCCTTCTAAGCCATGAACACCAGGCAAGAGAGCATGAGCCATCTTCATTATTGAGCAACCACTTGACTCGCCGGTAACTGCTGCTTCTTCTTCCGCTGCACTAGAACAATGATCAGTCCGGCGACAAAGATGATGAAAGAGATGGTCAACACGAAAGCCCCGGGAATGATGCCGAGCAACGCCTCATCCCAACTGGTGCGCCCGTCAGTCAACACGGGCAACAATAACGAAACGGCAAGCACCGCGCCTCCGAGCAACACGCCGAGGATCCCGAGGATCATTACGATTTTACCGATCATACATTTTCCTTTCTAAACAGAGATGATCGAAGCAACAGTGTTCGGCAGTTTGATGAAACCATCTCAAAAATACTGCCGTACTATTCTCGACTAAAGCAGTTCACAATCGCGTTTTCTGAATTCTCCAACAATTTATTGAAGAAGACTACGAGGACCGTCACAATGATCCGAACTTTTGTTCTGTTGCTACTAACCGTTTCCACTGTAATGGCCCAGGCCACCTTTCACGGTGATGCAGCCCGCACCGGGGTTTATCCATCAGCCGGGCCACTCCAACTAAATGGAACGAAGTGGACTTTCAAGACTGACGGACCAATCATTGGCTCTCCCGCAATCGCCGACGGTGTGGTCTACATCGGCAGCGTTGACGGCAATTTGTACGCAGTAGATCAGGAGACCGGAAAGCAGAAGTGGAAGTTCAAAACATTCGCTTCCCGACAGGTGACTTCGTCTCCAACCATTGCGAATGGTCTGGTTTACTTTGGCGGCTTCGATGGAATTCTTTACGCCGTCAACGCTCAAACAGGCACGGTGAAATGGACCTTCGTAGCCGAGTATGAACGACGATTCGAAGGCAAACGGCTACACGGTTATCCATCGGGCTACCAAACCATTCCGGATTCATGGGACATCTACACATCTTCACCGGCGATCTACAACGGACGAATTTATATCGGCAGCGGCGACGGCAATGTTTACTGCGTCGATGCGCTGACTGGAATTCTGCAATGGAAGTTTACAACCGGTGACGTCGTCCATGCCTCACCCGCAATTGCGAACAATACAGTCTACATCGGTAGCTGGGACAGCTATTTGTACGCGCTGGACGCAGAAACGGGCCAGGAGAAATGGCGGTTCAAAACCGGTGAAGATACCTACATCCGCAACCAACAAGGCTTTCAATCTTCGCCCGCGATCGCCGAGGGAACGATTTATGTCGGCTGTCGCGACGGACATCTCTATGCCGTCGATGCCGCGACGGGTCGTAAACGTTGGGACTATCCGACCAATAAAGGCTGGGTGAATAGTACGCCTGCGATACGTGGCGGTGTGGTCTACGCCGGAACATCGGATGGCTACAGGTTCTTCGCGCTTGACGCTAAAACGGGGCGCTTGAAATTCACACTGGACGCAAAGGGAGCGGTGTTCTCTTCACCCGCGCTCGCCGGCGACATCGTTTACTTCGGCGTTTCCAATGGACGGCTGCTGGCCGTTGACGCGAAGTCCGGAAAACTGATGTGGAACTTTCAGACTGAAGGCTCGAAGCAGGATCCGTTGAAGATGCTGAAGCCTGACGGAAGTTTGAACAACGAAGCGATCTATGCACGTTATTTTGGTGACTACCAGGACATGGTGCTCGCGTTTTATCGAGTGTTCTCCGTTGGGGCAATCTGGTCTTCACCGGTGGTTGATAAAGGCGTTGTTTATTTTGGAAGTACGGATGGATCGTTGTACGCGATTCATTGAAGCAGCTTCTCGAGATGGCGAAGGCTCCGAGGAATTTGTTCGACCGACAACGGTGATTCGTCCTCGATAAAGTACCACTTGACGTTCGCCTTCTGCGCCGCACGAAACACGTTGGGCCAATCTATGATTCCTTCGCCGAGCACTACGTTGTTAGTCACATCCGATTGTCCGGTGAATCCTCGTGGCGTTCCGCGCTTCATGTCCTTCACGTGCATCAGGTCAATGCGGCTGCCATATTTTTCCAGGAACTTCACCGGATCCTGTCCCGGATGAACAATCCAAAAGACGTCCATCTCAATGCGAACGTACTCAGGTTTTGTCTCGGCCATGAGCAAGTCGAATAACGTACCGTCTCCGTGAGGCAGAAACTCATAACCGTGCGTGTGGTAGAAGAATTTGATTCCCTGTTTCGCCAGAGCTTCACCAGCGCGATTGAAAACCGCCGCCGCCTCGCGGGACGTCTTTTCGTCAAAGGGATCTTTGTGCGGGATCCAGGCGCAACCGGCATACTCCAGGCCTAACAACTTCGCTTCGCGCGCGACGTCTTCAATACGATCGCGACACTGTTCGTAAGAGAAATGCCCGCTGATGGCCTTGAGCTGGCGCGCGTCCAGTTGTTCTTTGAACTTCTCAGGGGTGAGACCGTACGTGCCGGCCAACTCGACGTTAGTAATGCCAAAAGCACGCACCTGGTCCAGCGTTCCGGGAACATCTTTTTTGAACTGCTCGCGTAGACTGTAGAGTTGCAAACCCAACGGCCCCTTGAAACCTGGGCCATTACCGCTGCTCGAACTCTGATCCGCAGTCGCAACTTTGGTCGCACAGGTTAGGGCGATGCAGCCAAGTAGAAGAGCTATAAACGTGATTTTAAGTTTCATATTTCGAGTTTAATTTCCCTCAAAGGATCACCACCATCGTTCCTTCCGGGATTTGATCGTAAAGCTTTTCGATGTCGTACAGGTGCATCACGACGCAGCCCCAGGAAAGATGACGCGGACCGCTGTTGTCCCACTCTTTGATCCAGCCGTGAAAACCGATGCCGCTGCCGAGCTTCGTAGTTTGGAGTGTGGCGGCACGCTTTTCCCATGCGGCTGTTATGGAGGCTTGCTGTTGTCGGGAGATCATCTGTTGCGTTGCGCCTCGGTCCGCGTCGTATTTGTTTGGGTAGTTTATCTTGATCCAGTGCCCACCGTAATACGCACCGTAGGCTCCGTCGAAGTTGCCGCGATGTTTTTGAATCACGAAGTACATACCCTTTGGAGTTTTGTTGTCGCCTTCGACGAGCTTCTGGCCTTTGCCTTGACCAAAACTCACGTCGTACTCCTGGTTCAATACCCCCGCCTGATAGAACCTTGCTTTGTAACTCTCCTGATCGACGACGATCAGCTTCGCTTCATTCTGCGGCACGAAGAGTTTGCGATGCCCGTTAATGAACGCGCTGGGCTCGGCATAATGTTCCTTCACCCATGCTTCGTTCTTGCCGTTTGATGAAGGCCAGTAAGTTGGCGACAGGCTGTCGTCCCAACGCAGCTCCAAGTGCAGGTGAGCAGCGAAGAGTTTGTCGGGATCCTGGCCGATGGTTGCGATTACCTGACGGCGCTGCACGGCCGCGCCTTCGTTTACCTTGATCTCGTTCAGGTGAGCGTAGAGTGAAATGATCTTGCGGCGCTCATGGTTTTCATAGAAGTGATGTTCGATGGTTATGACGTTGCCCCACAAGCGGCCGCAGTTTTGAGCAAACGTGACGCGGCCGTTCGCGACCGCATGAACGTCCTGACCCAAGTCAGTATTGCCGCCGCCATTGCCATTCCAGTCCTCGCCGGTGTGAATGCCGAGTTGATAGTTTTCTGCAAAGTGAGTATCGATGCGCCAGCCGCCATACTCGATCCCTGTCGCGAGGTCCTTGTATGGACCTCTGCCGTTAGCGTCGCCGACCGGAAAATCGAAACCGTCGGCGGGCGAAACGTCACTGTTGAGATATGCGTCGAAGACGTTCGTCGAAGCTGGCGGCCGAGGTGATGGGCTACTGGGGGCGGCCCGCTGGCAGGCTTGGACGCAGACAATGACGAAAATCAGAACGGCCGGTGATAAATGTTTGAATCTCGTCACTCGTTACGGCTCAATGTGTGATTCCGCTGAACAACACGTCGCAATCCTCATTCTAGCGTCCGGTTCCTCGTAAAGACATGCGATCTTTGTTCCATCCGGGAAAAAACCGGGGGGTGCCGACATGTTACAAGCGGATCTCTACCGCGGGTCGCGCGAAGTGGTGGCGCCATTTCCCGAGCGCCCTGGGCTTCGCTGCAGTTGTAGTGACCCTAATGTTTCCCACAAATCAGCCGCGCGAACGTACGGCGGAAACTTATCCCCGGTGCTCATGACAAACCCATAAGTCTGCTCTTGTCCAGCGTTACCATGCGTAGCTTGAAGGACGGTGAACAGGTCCAGCAGTGAACTTCCCGTGTAGTAGCCATCCGCCAAACTAATGATCACGTTAGCCGGGTTTGCAACGCCCTGTGTCGCTCCTTCGAAAATGCGGCGCACTACATCGGGCCGGGCGCTGGCCATCGTCAACGCAAACCAATCTTTATCTTTGATGAATCCGTCGGCGCCATCCGGATCATTTGCGGTCTGCTGAACGATCGGTAGTAGACCGAGTGGATCACCTTTCGTTGCACGATAGCGATACTCGTCGCCCCGTCTCTCAATGGTCGCCTCGCCGCGGCGGTTAGCCACGTACACTATTCCGTCACTCTCGTAAATGACGAAATCGATTCCCTCGAGAGTCGCCAGAACGCCGGCTAGACGCACCTCGTTCTTTTCTCGCGTGAATAACACGCCACTGCCAACAAGACCATACTGCGGTAACACCACACTTCGGTCATCTTTGATCTCCTTTCCCAGTTTGAAGCCCGCCTTACGCAGCGGCTCCTTCAATGCAACGCGACGGTATTTTCGAAAGTCGTTTCCATGGTCGGAAAAGATCGTCACCGTTACAGGCACCTTACTATCGCGGACAATCTCTTCGACAGTTTCATCTAATTCTTCGAGAAAATTGCGCAGCAAAGTTTCGCCCCCAAGATGGGCGAGCGAATCTGTCGCTCCTGTGTAAGCGAAAAACACGGGTTGACGACTCTGCTTCGCTTTCTGACGTAGGCGAATCAGATCGCTCAGCGATTCGAGATAGGTTGAAAGAGGGGGTGCTGTATAACCCAAACCACTTTTGATCGCGGAGGGATGATAGTCGAAGAGCTCGCGAAACGTGCCGCGAATGAAGGTCCCCTGGCGAAAGCGGTCCAGGATCCCTCCGCGGATTCGGTTTCCATCTCTGTCAAAAAAGTAGTCTTCGTAGCCGGCGGTCATCTTCGCCCCTGCGGGTTCGAGAATCTCGCTAATCGCCGCATTGGTCAAAGAAGGAAACGTTGAGATCATCCGAGAAGGAGAGTGAAACCTGTTAAACCGGTACTCTGCACGCATCTTGTTAATAGTGGAGATGCCTACGCCATCAACGCAGATAATGACATGCCGTTCAGTTGGTTCGGTAACGCTCTGGGCTAACAGGTCGAGAGGCGCCAGAGTTGAGATAAGCAGAATTGCAACCGCGGGAAAGAACACGACCCTGAAGGATGAAAGAATCTGTTTCATTGCTGGAATATGACCTCTACGGAATCTGGAACATTCAAAGGTATAAGAGTTCCATTCAAGAATGATGCCAGTCGGTGCAGTCTAAATGTGCTGTCTTTCGCGATCGCTGAATGATGAAGTATTTGACAGGAGTCAGTATTTTGTTGCGCTTCTTGAGGAGAATGGCCGTTGATTGGGGCGAGGGACGAGGAAACGGTGCTCGACGGTGAGGGAGTAGATCCAGTGGAAACAACACGCTAGTCGCAGTCAGCGAAGGACCGCGACCTCGTGTCGAACTTCGGTAGCTAACACCGTTACGCTACTTAACGATCTTTGGAATTAATACAACGATCAGCGCGCGATCGTTGATCGTCGCGGTGCCCACAACCACTTTCTCTCCGTCTCGCAGGCTGAGGGCCGTCTGCACTTTACCGCGAATCCCGTCGCCCATGAGCGTAAAGGAGAAGTCCTGTATCTGAATTGCCTGAGCACCCGACGCACTCGGCACAAATGAGAGCTGGTTGACGAAGTATTCGTATTGAGCGACCGTCACACCTGATTGCCCGCCTGGAACCTGCGCCAGACCACTACCGTTGAGACCACGATTTGTTTCCGTCAGTCGCTGCAACACGGAAGTAATAAGCTCATAATTCCGGTAGGTAAGCGTTCCACGCAACTCGGTGATCACGTCCTTCAACTCGGCCGGAGTCTCTGCAGCCGGCGTGGTGGCAGGGCGGTTGGACGCCAGCAATACGTGCATGTGCATTTGCAAACTGGAGGGAGGCGGGGCCGGAGTATCGAGACGTTTGATAGCCTCTTCAATCGTCGCGAGGTTCTCGGGAAAGTCTCGCACCGTAAGTGTGTGGAACTCGTTATTGGCCGAGATGCCTGCGCCTTTGAACCCACTGCCGAGTTGACGCAGAACGCCTGCGAGGCTCGAGGGCTGACGATACTTGACCTCAAAAATCTTGCTCTTGAACTGTCGTTCGGTGACGTAGTCGTCTTTTGGCTTCTCCTGGGTGGCGGTGGGTTGTTGTGCAAGTCCTGCCGTTACGACGAGCAAGGTGAACACCAGCAGCGTCAGTGATTTCGTGATTAAACTCAACATGAAAATCTCCTATATGCCTTTCGATCCGTCCGTTCCAACAGCACCCGGACGCTGACCGGATAACCAGATAATGCGTATATTTCGATTGCTTGTTTGCATTTCCACCCTCAGCGGCGCCAAAGCGGAAGATGGTTGCGAGACAACGACATTGCGTCGACCCAGACGGTCGTTTGTTGACGAGTCAACCTTCGAAGGCTTCGGACGTCGCTTGATAACCACAGGGACTGGCGCTTCGTTTGAAAACGAAGACGGGCCCGCAGACTCATTACTATCTTTCGGCTCTTCCGTTTGAACAGCGACGTGCTGATCAATCGGGACATGGGACGAACCGTTGCGACTCAAGTATAGAGCAGTCACTGATATCGCAAGCAGGAGCGCAGCCGTTATCCATCTCATCCGCGGCCGAACCAATGTTAAAAACAACTCCGAGAAGAAGCCGGGTCGCGCACGCGCGTCAGACTCTCGCGCAATCTCGTTAAGAACTTGCTCGCGGACGCCGGCATAAATTTCCTCGCTGAACAACGGTGCTTCGTACCCTTGCAGCAACTGACCCGCCCGAGCGTATTCATCGGCGACAACGGTGCAGGCTTTGCAGGATTGCAAATGAGCCGCAACCAACCGCGAGTCTTCTTCTTCCAGATCGCCGCCAACATAGAGCGACAGCAACGGCTCAACATTCTTACAGTTCATCGGACCGTCGCTCCTCTCTCTTTTTAAGATACCGCTTGCAGTAAACCCTGATCTTCTGCCTTGCCGAACTGATTTGCGAGCGCACAGTTGTAGCGGTCGACCTCATGATGTGTGCTACTTCATCCGTACTTAACCCTTCCAGATCGCGAAGCAAAATCGCGGCGCGTTCTCTCTCAGGCAGCGTGGCGATCGCCTTCATTATCAGTTCACGCTCCTGCACGCGAATGAGAGTTTCTTCAGCATCCGCTCGGTCATCGGAGACCACGTAAGCTGCCTCATTGCCGGCGTTGTCCAACGAGGTGAATTGAGAATCGTATTGGCGACGTTTCTTCGCGACGTCGCGGCAGACGTTCAGCGTAATCTGGTATACCCAGGCGAAGAACGGCTGATCCTGTTTGAAGCGTGCCAGGTACTTGTACACTCTGAGAAATACTTCCTGCGCGGCATCGCGAGCGTCGGCTTCATTCCCCAACATCCGCCACGTCATCTGCATTACACGTTTCTCAGAGTGCTTCATGACCTCTTCAAAAGCCACCATGTCGCCGGCGGCGGCGCGCTCGATGAGACGCGCCAGGGACCTCGGAATTTGAGTCGGAACATTTTCCGGCAACCGTTTTTCAGAAGCGACGGCGAATTCGTGGGCTTCGATTGTTGCCTCTGGACTCATTTACCTCTCACTTATATCTACTTGCAGCGATAGAAAAACGTTGAGAAGCTAACCTTCAAAAAGACGAAAAGTTCCGTTTTATCGCACAAAACTCCCGGTGGCGGTGTTTGGCTAACAGAACAACCTCTGCGCACGTCTTTCACAGCTAGACTTTAAAGGGAAAGTGATCATTATGAACCTCAAAGCATCACGCTTAGTCGCACTCATTATGACCGGGGCAGTTCTGGGACAGACCTTATTCGGGTTTGGCCGGGCAAGGGCTACCGGCGCGCATACGGCCGACGGAACAGACTCGGCACGGATTGCCCGGCTTGAAGCACAGCTCGAAACTCTGCGACAAGAGCTGAAGATACCCGCGTACTCCGCTGCCATCGTAAAAGATCAAAAAGTGATTTGGGCGAAGGGATTCGGTTATGCAGACGTCGAGAACAAGGTTCCTGCAACCGAACACACCGCCTACCACCTCGCTTCGCTGACCAAAACGTTTGGGTCGACAATCCTGATGCAACTGGTCCAGGAGGGAAAGGTCAAGCTGGACGATCCTGTTTCAAAGTACGGCATCACGCTCGAGAGCGATGGCGTCATTAGAGTGCGCCACCTGTTCTCCCACACATCGGAAGGAAACCCTGGCGAGCGATACAGCTATAACGGCAATCGCTTTGCTGAACTGGATAAGGTGGTCCAGCGGGCCAGCGGGAAGTCGTTCGCTGAACTCTTAATTGCCAACATTCTGGATCCGCTTGGTATGAATGAAACGGCGCCGAACGTCCCGCGGATCATCTCGACACGTTCGCCTAACGGCGCTGATCCGTCAGCAGAGGCTGAGGTGAAAGCCGCAGTTATGGATATCGTTGCCGGCTACAACTCCGGCAACGTCGACCAGATTGAACGACGTCTCGCGCCGCAGCAAAATCGCTTTCGCGGCGAGGGAGGTCTCTTAAGTTCGTTCGTCGACGCGCCGGAGTTAAGACAAGCATTCCAGGCGGGTTTCAAGGTCAACATGCAGGTCCACAACCTCGAGGTCGCGGTTTACGGGAACAGCGCCGTCGCAACCTTTTTTGCCGGCACGACTATCACGCCTGCCAATGGACCACCGCGCACTGAAGGTCCGTGGCGGTGTTCGTACTTCTGGAACAAACAAGATGGCGCCTGGAAACTGGTCCATGCGCACCAGTCGCCCTTGGGCGGAGCAGTGATTACCGAGAAGCACCAGCAGAGATTCGACACGGTCTCGAAGATACTGGCCCAACCGTATGCGCTCGATCGCGAATTCAAGATCACGAAGATAAGTTACCCGCAGGGGTTCAGCACTTCCGCCGGATTGATCTCAACAGTGCTTGACATGGCGAAGTATGACATTGCGATCGATCAGCACAAGTTTCTGACGAAAGAAACTCAACAACTTGCTTTCACGCCGGCAGTCTCAACCAAAGGCGAGTCGCTTCCCTACGGGTTGGGTTGGTTTACGCAGAACTACAAGGGTACCAGGATGCTTTGGCATTACGGCTACTGGACCGGCAACTCATCGTTTATTTTGAAAGTGCCCGAGCGAAACATCACCTTCATCATCATGGCGAACTCTGACAATCTGAGTCGCCCAACGGATCTCGGCGCCGGTAATGCACTGAGTTCGCCTGTCGGAATGGCTTTTTTGAAGACGTTCATCTTCCCGGAGAAGTTCGGCGAGAGCATTCCCGAGATTAGTTGGAACGGTCCCGCTGCCGAATTGAAGAACCAACTCAGCGGCACAACGGCGAAGCCCTATGCCGATGTCTACCGCACGGATCTGGTTACAAAGTTCAGGATCTATTCAAGCGTGGGGCGTCAGGCCGATGCTGCGCCGTTAATGAAGTTGTATGGCGATCTGTATTCAAAACCCATGCCCGAGGATCTGGTGAAGCTGCCGGTGATTGCGCAGATCACTCAGGTGCTGGACAACGAAGACAAGACTCTGGCGTTTAGTTTGGCGAGTAGCCAGGACGTGCGTATTTTCGCCATCGGCGAAAGTCAGCCCGGTCAAATGTTTGACTACGGTTGGATCGAAGACGACAAAGGGTCGCGTGTGTGGGAGATGCAAGAGCCGAAGACTACACATGCAGGTGGCGCAGGTAAGAACAGGAAAGTTGACGTGGTAATTACACTGCCTGCGGGAAACTACAAGTTGCGATACAAGTCAGATGATTCGCACGCATTCGATCACTGGAACAGTCTGCCGCCCGAGATTAACTTCTGGGGCATTGCCCTCTACAAGAAATGAGGCGCATACTCCGGTCACTTTCATGCATTCGATGGAGAGGATGATCTCAAAGAAGATAGAAGGTCAGTCTTTGACCAAATAATCGGGATCACGTTTCCAGCCGGTTAACATCGAATAGAAATTGGACCAGCCGTGCAGGGCCACCATCAACAGGTGGCCCGGAACGAATGAGAGAAATCCGATCATCGCTGCAAAATGATAGATGCGGATCATCCCAAAACCGCCGAGCAACTTCACCGCCAACGCGAACTGCGCCGGCT
>JAICGZ010000197.1 GCA_025922875.1 Pyrinomonadaceae bacterium | reverse complement strand
CGCGCTCACGCGAGCGCAACCCAATCCGGAGAGCCACGGAACGCAGGACTTCCCGAGCGTTCCGAATCGTTGGCTCGTCACACGGTGCAACAAAAACGGCGCCGTTGAGAAGGAATGGATAATCGAGAGCGACTACCTCTTTCCACCGCTGGATGGAAGTCTCGTAGGCAACGGCGTGCCGATGCCTTACCACAAAGACCCGCGTCAGCCGTTTCGTTACATGGGACGAGTCGTGACGTGGTCCAATAGACCTGACCCGAAGGATGAGTACTATCCGAAGCTCACCGCGGTCGGCTACGGGGAGCCGACGTTCGCTGCTTTTTATCCGAACTGCCATAGCGTCTTCGGTTTTTGTGACACGGAGTATGACGGGATAAAAGACGAACGGCAGTATTACGTGATCGGATGGTACAGCAACGTCAAAGAAGACGTTCTGACGACGCACGTCAGAGATGTGCTGTTTTTCCAGGAGAGCGATTTTAAAGATCTCGCTCGCCTCGCGATCAAAATCCGGGTCCACTCGGATCCATTGACTGACTACCTGTACAAACAGGCGTTATCGTCTCAGCCACATCTCAATGCGTACAGCGACGGTGAGCCGCCCGAAGCACTGCGAAAAGTTCTGATCGAGGATCTCAACCGCATACTAAGAGTCGGCACTAACGATTTCTACAACTCCGACCGGTTCAAGAACGTCAGGTTAACTCCCGCAACGATTGCTTTGATCCAAAAGAAATTGCTGGGACTCGAGAGCGTCTACGTCAACCGCAAACTCCTCGAGGAAGCGTTTCCAGACGAAATCACGCCGCGGACTCCGACTTTACCGAGCATCCTCAAAGACCGCTTGAAGTGGACGTTTAAGCAATCCGACAGCATCGAGTTTCCGATCCGAATTGCTTGCTACGCGCGACTCACATTGAACCAACCTCTTCTGCGCGCGCCGCACACGCCCACGACAGTCTCCATCGGCAACAGCGGCACTGAGGCCTTGTCAGCGTGCATGGCGCAAAAGCTCGGAGGCAACGCTCCGAGACACATCGTCGAAGATCATCTCGAGGCGTTACACCTCGCGCCGAAACTCGAACACCGGCAACTCGACGTTGCCGCGAAGTTTGTCGAAGGGCGTCACGAGAAGGGGTTCGCGGCAGTTGCGGGCGGCACGCTTTGGACCGTCCAACCCGAGTCAGACACGGATTCACCGGCTGACGCCAGTAACACTTTGCCCGGCATTACTTTGCCGGTCCAGTTGGGCCGTTTGCTCAACACGCTCAACAAATGTCAGGCGGACTACGACCGCGAGTGGCAGGCGATCGAGTCGCTGCGCATTCAAGCTTTTTCCGATTGGTACAAGTACATGCTGTGCGCTTATCCGCCGCCGGGTTCGCGCGACGCTTATCCGGATATCGATAGAGTTGCCTGCTACATCGATCGCAGTATCGATGCCTTGAACAAACGGATCGCGGACGCCGGGACCGTTGCCTTGAGTGAATCACCCAGTGGAGTTGTGGCCAGGGTGTCAACACCCACAGGCGGTGACACCTCCAAACTCGCGAGCGCGTTGGCGACGGCCGTCAACGATCTGCAGAAGTACCTCTTACAAAGAAAAACCAAACCCCTCTTCGCACTCAAACAAACGTCCGGCCCGCGCTACTGGCGACCAACCGAACCGTCAATCCTGATCGACGGTTCGATCGCGGATCCATCCGACAGGCATGGACAGGACGGCAGGCCCAGTGACGGTTTACTCGAGACGCAGACCCTGGAGAGCATCATCTGGCCGCCTAACCTGGGTGAACCCAGTTTGAGAGCGATCAGGGAAGCGATCAAAAACATGGACCCGAAAGGGAACTTCGCTTTCACGAAGTGGACCGGACAGCCGTGGAACCCGTTTTTACTCGAATGGGAAGTCGAAGTGTTCCCGGTTGAACACAAGTCAAACATCAATCCCCGGACGGGTCGGTATGACGAGGACTTCATCACCGCGAACTACCAGCTTGTCGAAAACGATGTTGACCTGTCATTCAAACGTGGTCGAGGCGCGTGGGCCATGGCGGCGAACGTTTACAGCGGACGCAGCATTCTCACGCCACACGCTACCGAGCAACTAGCCCTAAGCGCCGACTCTTATCTCACGAAACAAGTGCTGCCGCAGTACTTCCAGAGTGCCAAGTTACTCCGGTCGGCAATAGAAAGCATGGACCATGAAGCGCTCATTAAAGCGGCGCAGGAATGGTACGAGAAGAGCGCCACGTCTCCGCTGCTGCAAGGGAAGAGACGCGAAGTAGACCCGAATCTCACGGCGTTTCGCGCGTGGGGAGCAATGAAGGATCCCAGCTCTCTTTCGCAGTCGCTCAGCGGGTTCAACGACGCGCTTCTCATGCACAAGCAGACGCTGCAGTTGCACGTTGCAGATCCGCTTGGCTTCAAGGATTACGAGACGTTTGCAAAAAGCGTGGGCGATGCCGTGAACCAATCGATCTACAGCGCGCCGGCGCCGCGTAACGACTTCAACCCGATCCGCACAGGCATGATGAAGATTCACCGCCTGCGGATCATCGACACCTTCGGGCAAATCGAAGACCTGGACGTCAGCATGATTCTGCCCAGCGAGCCGATGGATGACGGGACCGAAGATCCTTTGATCAATCTTCCCCCGCGACTCATGCAGCCCGCCCGCGTCAACTTCCGCTGGCTCTCAGCGGATGCCGATCAAGAGGAGATGAACGATCACCCGGCAACGACACCGATCTGCGGCTGGGTGCTGGCAAACCATCTCGACAACAGCTTGATGATTTACGACAACGCCGGGAAGGCGCTCGGATCGGTGGTGAAGAAAGATACCGGCAGGAGTTCCTCTACAGATTGGGCGCCCGCGCCGGGTGGTTTCGGAGTTAGCTCGGCGGACGCGATAAGCAATGGCCATTTGCAGAAGATGGTCAAAACGATCAAGGAGTGGGGCCCCGACTTCCTCGATGATTTCATCAACGCGCTCGACAGCGCCGTCGAAAACATCGAGCCTGAAAACTTCGCGCGGCATCAGGATCTCGCGTTACTTATGGGCCACCCGCTCGCGCTCGTGCGCGCTTCGGTGAACCTCGAGTTAAAGGGCTTGCCTGTTGTACACCAGGGTTGGAACGAATTTCGTCAGGACCTCGAAAGACAGACGCGCGACGACAATGGCTTCACCCGCGTGCGTTTTCCGATTCGCATCGGCGAGTACAAGCAGTTCAACGACGGAACGGTCGGTTACTGGAAAGAGACGAAAACAGGTTACGAAGATGGAGTCTTCTTCGCACCGCAAAGCGATGACCTCAAGCTCAAGAGCACTCACCTAAAAACGCACCGGACGCATCCTGACGCGATGGTCTTCTACCAGACCGTTGAGTCAGAGGCGCAGATTCTCAGTTTGCTGATCGATCCTCGTGGGTTGGTCCATGCGACGACGGGCATTCTGCCGGTCAAAGCAATCAACATCCCGCCCGACCAGTACGCCGAAGCGTTGCAGGCCATCGAGATCACGTTCCTGAGCACGCCCGTACTCACGGACGTTGGCAAGATTCACCTGCCGTTGCCGGAAGAAGCTGGTTACCAGTGGTCATGGTTGCAGAAAAATATGCGGCAAGAGTGGTCGGAGGTTTCCTCACTCGGCCTGCTGCAAAAACAGACTTTCGTGGATGAGTTTGATCGCGAACGCGCGGAGATCATCTGGAAGGATCTCAAGGATCAAACCTGGATTAAGTTGCTCGATCCGAACGACGACACGCGAGCCAGTGTCACCGCGAAAGACGCCCGGAAGGACGTGCCGCTACCACCGGCTCTCGAAGCAAATGTCGACAAGATTGAAGACCTACTTGACCGCGCGCACATCGGCCCTGTGGAACCATCGGCGAAGTTTTCCGGCCCGCAGGAGATTCGCGAAGGTTGGCTCAGACTGAGCCCCGCCGCCGCGCGCAAATAAGGAACGACTAAGAACCCCCAACATTAACGAAGGAGAAATCATGGCCGCCATCATCAGAGCCAGCCACGCCATCAGCTTCAGACTACTAGACCGCTATGGTGAATCAGTTCTCGGCATTTTCGACGACAACAAGGGACAGGCGTCGACACTGGAAATCATCAACAGCTCCCGCCGGAACTTGCGACTGAAGAATCTGAGCGCCACCCAGGCGTCGGCGGCCAAACACCACTTCGAGTTGAAGTTCAGGCCCGACACGTTGAATCCTAAAGCGCCCAAGATCGTCGCCGATGCGGGCGCCGGCAAATGGGTGATCGATGGACCACATCAAACTGAGGGCGGCGTTTCCTATTACCTGCTGAGTACAAATCCAGGTGTCGTTGAATCCGGACAAAGCACACTCGTGAACCTGCGCAATCTCAACGCCAACGGCACGGGCGGAGCGCGCGGCACCAGAGTCGAACTCAGGTGGAACAAGGACGGTCTGGAGTACGTGGCGGAAGGAACCAACGCGCCGGAGTCGCTCGTCGCCGGTCATCGCGTGAAGCACCTGGACATCGTCAATCAAACGGGTGAGGCATACATTCCGTTGCGCGTTAGCATTGTCGGAACGAACCAGGTTTTGAACAACGGAGAGGCGGGCGCGCTTTCACTTCTCATTACGAACAAAGCTAAAGATGGAAACATCCTGCTGATTCCACCGAAAGATCCCGAGTACTCAGCGCCTACTCAATTCGTCTTTTCCTTCGACGCCTCGGACCAGGAACAGTGGACCCTGGGAAAGGTCAGCGAGGTGATGGCCATCGACATTGCCGCCACCGCGGGCGGTAAGACCTTTGGCGTCACGAAACCGACACAGGCGCAGAACTTGGTGTGGATAGCGACGCTGCCGGAGGGCGCTCGCGTCACTCTCGCCCCGGGACAATCGATAACGGTAAAGCTCAATAATGTGAAAACGCAGTATCAAGCAGGGCCAACAAACCTCTACCTGCGCTATCAGAACATTCCCGGGTACCGCGACGGCGACTTTTTGCAAGTCGTCGAAAAAGCACCACTGGTGTACGTGGAAAACGGAGTGCGGATCGGAGGAGGCACGAAACAGTCGACGCTGGATGTGAATGGCGTGGTCCATGCGACAAAACAATTGTCGGTACCTGCAAACGGGAGAATCGGCGCGGGCACCAACGATCCCCAAGATACGCTCCACGTTCAGGGCAACGTTTTGTTGGGCGGGTTGCCGTCGCAGATCAAGGTTAAGGACAACACGCATCGCCTCATCTTTGGTTTGGCTGATTTTGAGATCCGAGATGCAGGCACAATCGTCTTCTCGCCTGGTTCTACCAACGATCAGAAAACATCCCACACCGTGATGTTGGGCGATGGCCGAGTGGGAATCGGAACACCGACGCCGGAAAAGCACCTGCACGTCTATGGCCCCGCCGACCAGGAGATCATGATCGAGAGTAAGGAGACGGGTGGCGTCAAGTGGTCGTTACAATCGTCATCCTCATCGGGACGCTTTGAGATCATCAACCGCAATACCCCTCTAAGTTGCTTTTCCATCTTGAAAGAGGGCAATACCGGTATCGGGACAACCGACCCGAAGGCCAAGCTCCACGTCAAGGGCGACGTGCGGGTCGGCCACGACATACTGCTCGAGCATAACGAGGCGAGTCGAATTAAATGCTTCGACAATAATCATCTCATCGAATTCCGGCCTGGCTACCAGACGCATGACAGCGCACTCGAGATCAGGGACACCGGCAAAATTATCTTCTCGCCAGGAGCAAAGCAGGGGGTCGGAACCGATAAGGTCGTTATCTCACCCGAGGGCAAAGTCGGCATCGGAACAACCGAACCATCAAAAGCTTCATTGGAGATTGCTACACATGTTGAGACCTATGTTCGCGACGGCTATTGGTTCATGAATCACGATGGCGTTGGCGGGGATCACAAAGGGCAAACGCGACCATATGGTATCTGGGTAGAGGAACGGATCGCTTGTAAAGAATTCAATGCCGTCTCAGATCAGCGCATCAAGAACATCCACGGCCTTTCGGACGGCGCGGCCGACCTCGCCACGTTGCTCGGCATCGAGATCACCGACTACAGCTACAAGGACGTGATCGCCGCAGGCAGCGGCCGTTACAAGAAGGTCATCGCCCAGCAGATCGAAAAAGTCTTCCCACAAGCCGTCAACAGGACAACAGACGCGGTGCCTGACATCTACCAGCAGGCGTCTATCCAGAACGGCTGGGTATCACTCGCTACCGATCTAAAACAAGGCGATCGCGTGCACTTGATTTCGGACCAGGGCCAGGGCGTCCACGAAGTGCTGGAAGTATCGGAAGACATGTTCCGCGTCGCTTTCGATGACGCAGCCGACAAGGTTTTTGTCTTCGGCCGCGAGGTGAACGACTTCCTTACGGTCGACTACGACGCCATCTCCATGCTCAACGTCTCAGCCACACAGCAACTCAAGAAAGAGATGGACCACGAGATCAAGTCGCTCCGTGTTGAGAACGCTGAGCTGCGAGCCGCGAACGATTCACTCGCGAAGCGCCTGCAACTACTCGAGAGCAAACTCGAAGCCACGCTCGGCGTGATGGCTGCCACCAACGGTTCAAACGGAAACGGACGACACTAGAAGCTCAGAAGCGTTGATGAAGACTTTGTTCACGGAGACAACTGATGCCGCTCGAAGTCGACAAGAACGAAAAGTATGGCCCACCGCTGGTCACCGACAAGTATCGGCCCCTCGGTGCGATCACCTTCACTACTCAGCCCAAAGAGTTCTTTGGGACTTTAATGTCTAACCGTTTGAAGATGCTCAAGAGCCTGGGCCTGCTGCCGCAAAAGTTGACCCTTGCTGTTCGCGACTGGAACGACACCATCGCATCCGAAGCCGGCAAGAAACCTCCGCTGGTAGTAATTTCGAATAATCGATCAACCTGGATTGGTGCGGCATTCGAGTCGGCAGCAAACAGGTTGGTGTACCTGGATCCGGATCATTACTACAACATTAGCGATCTCAGGGCGTTATCCATACCTGAATATATGGATAAAACACCGCCGAAGATGTCGCCGCCGATTTACTGCCCTTTGAGAATCGGCGACGCCGGTCCGCGGAACATCTACATTGTGGTCCATATCTCCGAGTACAACTTCTACAGAAAACTCGCTCCCTACGGCGTGACGATCGTCGGCTGGACCTTTCGACGCCCGAGACAGCGCGCAGAGTGGCTAACCGGGTTTGGGCCCAGCCGTTTCGCGGCGATCGAATTCTGCAAAAAGCTTAGACAACTTGCCACAGTCGCCGGGAGGGCTCCCTGGAATTATGCCTGGCTCCTTGACGACAATGTCGTGGCGCTCACTGGTTTTCCCGGTTTCGAAGCTATTGAGAACAGCATGACGGCGGAGCACGTTTGCGCCGGCTTCGAAGGAGGCACCGCGACCATACCGTTCGATAAGAACAAGAAGTGGGCAGCCGATGAGATCAAAGAAGAGCGAGGCCAGCAGTCAGAAGAGATGCCAGTGGATAAGGGGAAGGGCCTTGTTCAGCAAGCGTCGTTATGGAACATCGACTACCTGACAAGGAAGGACCTCAATTTTGGACTGACTTACTTTGAATCAGCCGAAGACCTCAGCTTCGGTTTCTATCTCGAGCGCGAGAAAATCAAATACCGCTATTACGGCAAAGTGAGCATTCGCAAAGAAGACGTCACGGTTTACGACGACAGTCCGGGCGTTCTGAGACTCAAGAAAGAGCGGAAACGTTTCACCAGGTTGTTCGCTGACAGGGAAAGCACCAAGGTCATGAAGGGAACTGCTCCACCTCCGATCTGGATAAAGCCAAAAGAGGAGGTGGACGGCGCGCACGAGATGACGCTGGGCCATTTCGTGGTTAGCAGGGTGCTACCGAAAGCTGCCAAAGTGAAGACGGACTTGCTTGAGACTGAAGACGTCGAAGTTGCAGAAGGCCTTAAGAACACCGCTAAGTGTCAGGCGGTTGAGCAGATCACCTGCCTCGCGATCAAGGGTGGCTACATGCCCAAGACCGACGCAGACGAGACTTTCAAACTCACTAAAGTGCAAAAGATCGAGCGATCCAGTACCCGCACAGGAAGGACGGATTAGCGCGCCAATGGATTTAAAACAGCTCGCCGACCACCTCCGAAACCAGGCGCAGTCGACGTCGACGCTGACGCTGGACGAAACCGTCTTCACGGGCGCGGCGCTTACGGCAGTTCGCTCCGCCTTCGCACTTTCCTCCGATACGAACCTGACGATCCTGGAAGTTCAGGCTTCGAATGTACCCGAGCCGGCAAACGGTGCGTTGAAGATCGCGGGCGGCAAGGTATCAGTATTCAAACAGACCAAAGTCCCTGTTAGTTTGTTTTTCACCTCGCCCTCTGGCGGACTGCAGGCGACCATCGTGGTTGAGTTGGCTGACAAATGGAATTTTAAAGATAGCTTCGAAGATCTCGACACCTTCCCGTTCAACTTGCTCACAACGACCGGCGCGCGCTTCGTGTACTCGACTGTTGCCCGGTCGAATTACGACTGGCCGGGTGACGCAGGCACTCGGATCGATCTGGAGCCGGGTCTCAACCTCCTTGCGAACGTCACAATCCAACATCTCGAGACGCTACAGAACACGCTCGGAAAGCTGCTGAAGTCCATCGGAAACTGGACGCTGGCCCTGAAATTCCATGGTCCATTCACACCGAAGGCGGGACAAAGACTGCCCGTCGGAAAGCTGCGGGCTCCGCTGGGCGACGGCGAGTTGGAAGTGGGCGCCGGGTCGATCAAATTGAACGTTAGTAACCCGGCGCTCGCCATGCAGATCGGAGAGGCGACCGAAGAAGACGCGCTGCAACAGCTCGACTTGTTGGTCGAGGCTGATTTTCAGAAGAGGTTGAAAGTCGCGATTGCAGTCTCACCAACGGGTGACGTACTCGAAGTAACTACCGAACCGCTGCCGCACTACGACACGATCAACGATCTGATAGAAATGCTGCCCGGCGGCGCGGACTTTAAAGGCTACATCCCCGCTGAGCTCAAGAGCATCTTCGACAACGTCGGACTGAACAATTTCTCCTTAAACATCTCACCGGAGCCGCGAGTCACTTTCGTCGGTTTGTCAGTTGGCACCTTAAAGCCCTGGACCGTTCTGCCCGACGTGCTGGAGCTTAAGGACCTGAGCATGGAGATCCAGACCATCGATCCCACGGAGGAATCGAGTTGGACCCGAGTACAGATCGAATCGCACGCAAAGTTTTTGCCGAAGATCTTCGACGATGCCGACTTTGATTTCATCGTTGAACTTGAAAAGGAAAGTTCGTGGCAGGTGCAACGAGTCAGCGGCGCTTACTACGGTTCCGTCACGCTGGAAAAGATCGTTAAGGGCATTTTGGGTAATACCGTTGTGGTGCCGGAGGCGCTGGGTAACATCGCATTTTCGGATTTCGGTGTTAACGCGCACAGAGAAGCCGGCGACTTCGGCTACACCTTCTTCGGCAGCGTTGAGGTTGGGTTTCCGATTCTTGGCACTCACCTGACTTCCGCACTCGATCTCGTTGTCACCAACAACAAGAAGGGCAATAAGGTCGTGCTCGGCGGCGGTCTGATGATCGGAGAGCAGGTCTTTACACTGGCCCTCAAGTTCGGCGGGGCCGACTCAAAACTGACTGCCGAGTGGAAGACCCAGGGAACGCATTTGGGTTTTGGCGACATCGCCAGTGCGTTCGGATGGGATTCCATGCCCGAATTACCCGAAGGTCTTGACCTCGCATTAAAGGAAGCCACATTCACTTACGACTTCGACAAGAAGATCGTGGCGCTGAGGGCTGAGTCGGCAAACTACGGCCAGATTGTTTTCGCTTCACTGGTTTCTCCGTCAACCAGGCAGCGCGTCTATCTCTTCTCGCTCGATGTTCCACTCAATATCAAGTTCTCGGAGTTGCCACTCGTCGGCGAGAGCCTGCGAATGGACCCGCCGGTTGGCGTGAACGAGCTACAACTCAATGTCGCATCAGCCAAGCTCACCGGCAGCGATGTTACTGAGCTGAACAAGCATTTGAAGCGGCCGTTGATTCCGAAAGAACTCGAAAAAGGCGTCACGATTGGCGCAAACATCGAGATGAGTGGCCCGCACGAGATCGTGCTGCCGCTCACGACCACCGAAAAGGAGCAGCCGAAGTTACTTTCGACAGTCGCTACCAACGGCCACCAGGCCGAACCTAAATGGTTTCCCTTGAAGAAAACTCTTGGCCCGGTGCACTTCGACAAAGTCGGCGTGCAGTATCAGAACGCGAGGCTCACTTTCTTACTAAACGCTGCATTCACCGCCGCGGGTCTGACGCTTTCTGTTGACGGCCTCAGCGTCGGTTCTTCGCTCAAGAAGTTCGATCCCGACTTCGACCTTCGCGGACTTGGCGTTGAATACAAAGCCGGCGACCTTGAGATCGGCGGCGCGTTTTTGAAGACCGGACCGAAAGGGTCCGAGAGTTACGACGGTGCGGCAGTCATCAAGACGAAGCAGTTTGCAGTCTCCGCGCTCGGTTCGTACGCGAAAATCCAGAACGAACCATCGCTGTTCATCTACGCCTTTCTCGATTACCCGCTGGGTGGTCCAGCGTTCTTCTTTATCACCGGATTGGCCGCGGGCTTCGGTTACAACCGGCGTCTGATCGCTCCGTCAATCGATAACGTCGCAGAGTTCCCGCTGATCAAGCAGGCGGTCCGCGGCCGTGACGTCGCGCCGAAAGGCGTGATGGAGGCACTTAACAGTCTGCGCACGCACGTGCCACCGGCGTCCGGCAGCATCTTTCTTGCGGTCGGCGTAAAGTTCAACTCATTCAAGCTCATCGATTCGTTCGCGCTGCTGACGATGGAGTTTGGCGACAAACTCGCCATCAACCTCCTTGGTATCTCGACTGCGACTGTCCCCACACCCGAAGCAGGCAAAACCGTGACACCGTTGGCCCAGGTCCAGATCGCGTGGAAAGCCAGCTTCGATCCGGACGACGGTTGCCTCGGCATCGACGCGCGGCTCACTCCCAACTCTTACATTCTGTCGAAAGACTGCCGCTTATCCGGCGGCTACGCGTTCTACAGTTGGTTTTCGGGTCCGCACGCCGGCGATTTTGTACAGACCCTCGGCGGTTATCACCCGGAATTCAAAGTCCCCGCACACTATCCGCGGGTCCCGCGTCTCGCTTTTGACTGGCGCGTCAGCAGCGCGCTCACAATTCAAGGCGACGCGTATTATGCGTTAACCGGTTCGGCGCTCATGGCGGGCGGACATCTCGAAGTGCTCTACCGGCAAGGCCAACTGCGGGCCTGGCTGAGAGTCGGAGCAGACTTCCTCATCGCCTGGAAACCCTACCACTACGACGCGCGGCTCTATGTGAACGTCGGCGCCTCTTACACTTTCGATATCAATCTGCTTTTCACTCGCGTCCGAGTCACGATCTCGGTTGACGTCGGCGCGCAGTTGCACTTGTGGGGTCCGGACTTCTCCGGCACCGCGAGGATCGACCTCTCAGTGATCAGCTTCACGATCTCGTTCGGCGCGGGTGCGTCGCAGAAGCCGGAGCCGATCAAAGAGTGGTCCACCTTCCAGCAATCGTTCCTGCCGGCGAAGAACGTTTGCAGCATCGCGGTGAAGGACGGCCTGGTGCGAAACATCGGGTCCGGCGAGACGGAGCGTTGGGTCATTAACCCGAAGGAACTCGCTTTGGTGGTCGACTCGGCGGTGCCGTTCAAGTCTGCAAAGTTGCAGAGCAAGCCCAACGAGGAGATGGTCCAGGGCGCCGTGCAGTTCGGTGTTGGTCCAATGGACGTGGCCTCTACGAAGGTGAATTCGAACGTGATCGTCACCGTCATGCGAGGTGACGAACGCGTCGACGGCAAGTTCAGGTACTCCATAATCAAGAAGAAAGTACCTGCCGGACTGTGGGGTGAGAGTGCGTCGCCCAAGCTGAACGGAAACAATTTTCTCGACGGAATTCCCGCGGGAATCGAGATCCTCCCGAATGCACCACCGGATGCGGGCAAAACTGCAAACGTCGACGTGAAAGAGCTGGACCACGGGAACACCGACTTTCCCAAACCGTGCGCGTGGGGGCCGGTTTCGCTTGCGCCTTCGGGTGACAAAACAAAGGCCGCCGAAAAGAGAAAGAAGATTAGTGACACTATCGGCAGTAACCCGATGCGAGCTCAGATAATGAAGGAACTCAACGTAAAGATCGACGTCAACGTCAAACAGACCATGGCCGATCATTTTGTCAGCGCGCCTCAGATTGGACCTTTTTATGTCAAGTGAGATTGAGCCAAAACCCGG
>JAICGZ010000196.1 GCA_025922875.1 Pyrinomonadaceae bacterium | reverse complement strand
TCCTTACGGTTGGGTGAAACAGAATGGGATTTTGCTGATGACGATCAAAGACGGAGAAGTCGTCTTCCCAAAGCTTGTCTTCGAGGTGGCGCCTGATGGCTGACAATCTCACCCAAAAACAACGGAGCGCCTGTATGAGCGCCGTGCACGATCGGGACACCACCCCTGAAATGCGTGTAAGGCAGGCCGCTCACTCATTGGGATATCGATATTCACTTCACCGGAGAAACTTGCCGGGAAAACCGGACCTCGTATTTGTATCTCGCCGCAAGATCGTTTTCGTTCATGGCTGTTTTTGGCACGCTCACAAATGCCGGCGTGGAAGGCGCACTCCTGTGAGCAACACAGAGTATTGGCACACCAAGAGGGAAAGAAATAAAAAGCGCGATAACGAACAGCAACGTTTTCTTCGTGCTGCCGATTGGAAAGTTCTTGTGATTTGGGAGTGTTGGACCCGTGACTTAACGGCTCTCCGTAAACGTTTGCAGGACTTTCTGAACTGAGAAAAGTTTGAGTTGAGTAGTTGAGTTTATCAAGTTGTAAAACCCGCCGGAGACTTGCGGTGAATCAATCTGTCGAGTGAATAGCCGTTCAAATCACTGAACCAGAGTAAGACAAAATTCACCAGCGCGTACTGGAGATTGTGGGCCGCCGTTGGCGCCTGGCCCAGTATGACCATTCCAAATGTCAGCCCAACAAGCAGCAGCCCGGAAATGATCAGCCCTAAGCGAGTGAACAACCCGAGCACAATGAGCAGGCCCGCCGCCACTTCCCCGAACGGAAGCACATAAGCAAAAGGCATGACCATAAACGCAGGAAGCTTGCCAGAGAACTGCTGATTCATATTGCCGACGAATCCGCCGATGCCGCTGACTAACTTGTTGATGCCGAAGAATAGAAAGATCACGCCCATTGTTACGCGCAGTAACGCGTACGCAGCTTCGCGATAATTCATCGTTCCAGCTCCTCCATGCTATCTGCGATGGCAGTAAACTCACCCATCGAACTCACGCGCAGGAAGTCCTCGCACGCCGGTGAACGCTCGGAACAATGAGCCGGCGAGCGGGTCTGTGCCGGGTTCAATGCCTTCTCGCGAGGTGGTGATGAATAATTGATCGAGCTGTCGACCACCAAAGGTGCAGGCAGTCACTTTTTTCACCGGCATCTCGATCACCTCGTCCAACACTCCATCCGAAGTGTAACGCCTCACTGCGCTGCCGTTCGAGAGAGCCACCCAAACGCCACCCTGCTCGTCAACAGTCAGACCGTCCGGACGTTTGCCTTCGGCAGAAAGATCTACGAACACGCGCCGGTTGGTCAATCCAGCGGTGGAATCGTAGTCAAAAACTGAGACAGAATAGGTTGCCGTATCGTTGTAGTAAGCGCGCGATCCGTCTCTGGTCCATTCGAGTCCATTCGAGATGGTCACAGTATCCAACACCACGCGCACGGACAAGTCCGGGTCGAGGCGGTACAGCGCTCCTGCTCCCGGCCGTTTGTCTCGCGACATTGAGCCGCAGTAGAAACGCCCGTCAGGATCACAGCTTCCCTCGTTCATTCGCACCTGATCGTCGGTCCACAACTCATCCAGGCGTCTGAGCGACCCGTCAGCATTCTCAAGGGCGAAACCGCGTTCGATTCCGATGACGGCTCCACCTTGACTACGAGGTCGAATGGCAGCGACAACATCACTAATATGGCGACGCGCGATGTCACCATTATCCGTTAGCGAGAGGATGTCGCCGGCCAACATGTCCAGCCAGCGCAAACCACCCCAACGCTCTGACCACACCGGCCCCTCAGCGTGATAAGCAACAGGTTCCGTAATTTGTTCAGCCCGCATCGCTCGTTCTCCTCATCAGTATTATCATGTCAATCCTGATAATCTTAAATCCTGTGAGGAGATCTTATGCCAACACGAACAGCAGAAGCAGAATGGAAAGGTAATTTGGCTGAAGGTAATGGAACACTGAAAGTCGGAAGCGGCGCCTTCGATGGCCCATACTCGTTCAAATCTCGATTCGAAGAAGGACAATCAGCGACGAATCCGGAAGAGTTACTGGGAGCAGCGCATGCGGGTTGTTTTACTATGGCGTTGACCGCGCAACTTTCGCGCGAACGCATCGTGCCTACGCGAATCCACACCGAAGCAAAAGTGAGACTGGAAAAGGTCGGAGAAGCGTTCACAATCACCCGGATCGATCTCGAGACTGAAGCCGAGGTTCCGGGCGTTGACGATGCCGCCTTTCAAAAGTTTGCGAACGATGCCAAACAGAATTGTCCTTTATCAAAGGCGCTCGCCGCGACCGAAATCCATTTGACGGCAAAGCTCCTTTAATTATGTAATTCTGTAAACCATTTCAGGGGTCGGTTCGAACAACCGGCCCTCGCACGCGGCCACTCACAAGCTGCCACGCCGAAGTTGCCCGATTGAAACGAAGGTGCTTGATGCCATGAGCGAGTCCGAGAAGTTGCAAAGCGCGAATGCCTAGCCAGTTCAAATCGAACTCGTACCAATGCACACCATGACGCGCTGAAGTGGGATGTGCGTGATGGTTGTTGTGCCATCCTTCGCCGAATGTCAGCAGCGCAACCCACCAACTATTGCGCGAATCGTCTCCGGTTTCGAATCTCGTTTTCCCCCACAAGTGTGTCGCCGAATTGACGAGCCAGGTCGCATGGAGAGCCAGGACCAGACGAAGAAAAACTCCCCACAGCAATACGCCCCAGCCGCCAAAAGCAAACAGCAGTATCCCTATGACCAGGAGGGGCGCCCAGTAAAAATTGTTGAGCCAACGATAATAGCGGTCCTTTACTACGTCGGGAGCGTAGCGTTCAATCGTGGTCTGATCGTGATCCTGTGCAGTGCCAAACAAAATCCAACCCATGTGCGCCCAAAATCCGCCATGGCGCGGCGTATGTGGATCACCCTCGCGATCCGTGTGCGCATGATGGATGCGGTGCGTCGTTACCCATTGAATGGGTCCACCTTCAAGCGCGACTCCGCCGCAGGTAACAAGAAAGTATTCAACCAGTTTCGGGCATTTATAACCGCGGTGAGTAAGCAGCCGGTGATAGCCCATACCGATACCAAGACTCCCGCCTACCCAGTAAAGGACCACTGCGGTGATTACCGCCGCCCAACTCCAGAAAAAAAGCGCGGCGACTGCCGCAGCATGCGCAACGATCAGGAAAATCGCATTGCTCCAATTTACGTTTAACTTTTTGCGCGCCGCTAAAGCTTCATTTTCGAATTTCATGAAATGCATTGTTCTCTCCGGTGAATTTCCTGCCGTGTTATCTAAACACAAAGAGACACAAAGCAGAGCAGTTGCACAGACAAATTACAAAACTGCGACACAAGGCTTCCCACGAAAGTCTTTAAGCCACAAAGAAGCCAAAGGCACAAGATAGAAATCGCTTGTGCCTTTGTCCTTCTTTGTGGCTGAGTCTTTGAATTAACGTCCGCGCGGTCGAAACGATCGAACTGTGCCTTTGCGTAAAAAAGGCGCTGGTGATTTACCGGCGCCGGCCGATGATAATTGCAAACCACCAAAACCTGCCGGCACGATGCGCTTGACTGCCTGGCCAGTCAGCCGCTCGATCGCTCTCATCGACAACTCGTCAACGGGCGCAACGATCGTGATCGCCTTACCTTGCTTACCGGCTCTGCCCGTGCGACCCACTCTGTGCACGTAATCTTCCGGCGCGGCCGGCACGTCATAATTGATGACGTGCGAAACAGAATCCACGTCCAATCCACGAGCAGCGATATCGGTGGCGACAAGTACTCGGGCACGGCCGTCGCGAAATTCGCGTAACGCTGCTTCGCGCTGAGGCTGACTTCGATCGGCGTGAATGCGATTCACTCTGTGATTGCGAGCTTTGAGAATGTGTGACAGCCGTTCGGAGCCGCGTCGGGTGCGTGTAAAAACCAGAACCTTTTCCAGCGATTCTTCTTTCTGCTCTCGTTCAAGCAGATCGAGTAACAGCGCCGTTTTGTTTTCCTGAGAAACTGAATAAGCAGCCTGTTCGACCATCTGTGCCGCACGACCGCGTTGGTTTACTTCGACCAGCTTTGGTTGTCTCATTGTGGAGCGCGCCAGACTTTCTATACTCGAAGACATCGTCGCTGAGAACAGTAACGTCTGTCTCTTTGTTGGCAACGCTGCGAGCACTCGCCTGATTGCCGGCAGGAACCCCATATCAAGCATGCGATCGGCTTCATCGAGGACAAGCACTTCGACCGTCGACAGGTTAATGGCGCCGCGATCCGTCAAATCGAGCAAACGACCGGGTGTAGCAATGATTACGGTCGCTCGGCGTTTTAAAGCGGCCATCTGCGTTCGAATATTCGCGCCACCGATAACGAGAACACTCTCGTTAGCTTTCACATGATTTAGCTCGGTGTAGTTCTTTTGAATCTGAAATGCCAGCTCGCGCGTTGGTGCAAGCACAAGCACTCGAATGCCCGGACGCCTTTGGGTCGTCATGTTTTGAATGATCGGAAGAAGAAAGGCCGCAGTTTTCCCGGTGCCGGTTTCAGCACAGCCGATCACGTCCGTGCCATTCAGAATTAGTGGTATTGCTTTATTTTGTATAGGTGTCGGAGTTGTGTATCCGAGGGATTCGCAGGCTCGCAATTGTGCGCCTGTCAATCCCAGTTCAGAGAAATTCATAGTTTCCTTTTTCGTTTTGTAAGAAGAAGCTGCGAATCGGAGGGGCTTCGGCGAAACGGTAGCGATCGAAGGACCAGTTCGGATGCTCTAAAAAGAGCGGCTTCGAAGTGTGAAACAAGCCTGCTCTCGAACTATCCAAACGCCAGCGCTGATCGTTTTATGCGCGGGGCGCATCACCGTCGATGCGCGAGAGAAGGATTAACCGGGCGCTATGATGCCTTATAAATGGGCCAGGTTGCAAGGGTGCTGACTGCGGGTCCTGCGTGTTCTGCCAAGGTGACGTTCGCCAAATAACATATTTCGTTCACGAACGAGTTTTCCGGTCGACAATATATTCTAGATGTGATACATAGCCTGACCTCCTTCGATAGAGTCCCTCAAGCCGTAAATCTGGGAAGAGCAGCCGGAAGTCGTAATTCAGCTCCCTTTTCCGGAATAGCAGCTACGTAAAACATGATGAGAATCTTACTGTACAACCCAGACAACGGAGTGACGCGGAATTTCATGCCGCACCTGTGGATGTTTCTTCTAAAGTCGCTCACTCCACCCGAGCATGAAGTCTTGCTGATCGATGGAAATGCGCGGCCGATGAACGAACAGCAGATTGTTCAATTCGCTCGAAAGGAACGAATTGACCTGGTAGGAATTGGTGCGATGACTCGAATGATCGCACGAGCGTACCGTTTTGCGGACGCATTTCGCGCGGCCGGAATACCCGTCGTTATGGGTGGACCACACGTGACAGAATTACCCGGCGAAGCGCTTGGCCGCGATGGCGGACCTAAGCATGCGGATGCTGTCGCGCTCGGCGAAGCTGATGAGACATGGCCGAAAATCCTGCAAGACGCGGCGAGCGGCCGGCTACAGGAAATTTATGAACCTGTCGATGAGTTGGGGAAAGAACGTAAGCCGAGTTTGAAGTCGTACCCAGCCATTCCCTGGGACACCATCGAACTCGATCAGTTTAATTTGATCCCCAAAGTCTTTCGCCGTTTTGCGGAGCGACAGGGTTCCGGGTGGAAATACCTGAACATGATGCCGATTGAGTCGGGCCGTGGCTGTCCGTACGGCTGTGAATTTTGCACTGTGACTGGATTCTTTGGAGATTCAATCCGCTTTAGAACAAATGAAAGCGTCGTCAATGAACTGTTAATGCTGAAGCGGCGTTCACGAAGAGAGCGCGGGAAGATCTCGGTGTTCTTCATCGACGACAACTTCGCCATCAACATCAAGCGTACAAAGTCATTGCTCAGAGATATTATCGCGGCCAGGGCTCAGCTACCGTGGACCGCGCAAATCAGTGCAAACCTTTTGCGCGACGAAGAACTTGTCGATTTGATTGCCGCTTCAGGTGGAAAATGGATTTTTATCGGGATGGAGTCCCTCGATTCCGCTAATCTTTCGGATGTAAACAAAAGCTTCAATAAGCCGGAGGAATACACCGCGGTCCTGAACCGCCTCGCCAAACGAAACATTCACGCGATCACGTCGTTCATCATTGGTCTCGACAACGATACTCCGGGTGTCGCAGATCGAATGCTGCAACAGATCGAACAGTGGCCGCCTGGGCTTCCCGTCTTCAGCCAGCTCACTCCGCTACCCGGTACTCCACTGTACGCACGATTAGGAGCTGAAGGACGCCTGATACGTCCCAGGCACTGGTTAGATTTTGCTCGCTACAAAATGTCGCACACACCACTAAGAATGACCGTTTCTCAGGCACATGAGGAACTCGATATAGCCTGGCGAAGGTCGTACAGTCCGAAGCGCAATGAAAACGTCATTGACCTGCTGGCGGGGCGCGGCCTGGACACACGCATTATGCACTTCCTGATGCGGCTTTTCTTTCGCGGTATCTATGTTCCACAGATGACAAAAACGGCATGGGCCAATTTGATCATCCAAAACCGCAGATCGATCTTTAAGTTGTTACGGCAAGGCGTTACGAAATATCGTGAGGCGAACGTCAAGCGCGAAGTTGTAGGGGCGGCCCTCCGTGGCCGCCCCTCCCACGAGGATGTGTAACAAAACGAGGGGCGGCCACGGAGGGCCGCCCCTACAACTCAGACAGTCACCTGTTTCGTCGCCAGCGTTTCCACTTCAGTCAACACTCCTTTTTCCAGGTGCTTCTGCTCTGAAGCGAAACTCGCCGCATGTGGGTCGTGCGTAACCAGCATGATTGTCTTGTTCAACTCGCGGTTAAGAGTCGAAAGTATTTGCATGATTTCTTCGCCGGAACGGGCGTCGAGGTTTCCGGTTGGTTCGTCGGCCAGGATCAAATCGGGATCTGTAACGATCGCGCGCGCAATCGCCACGCGTTGCTCCTGACCGCCGGATAGTTGACGTGGTTGATGATGCATGCGGTCACTCAACCCGACGAGGTCGAGTGCCGTCTCAACATTCTTTCTCCGCTCCGCCTTCGACAGCTTTGTCAACAGCAAAGGCAGTTCGACATTTTCAAATGCGGTCAAAACCGGAACCAGGTTGAAAGTTTGAAAGATGTAGCCGATGTGCGTATTGCGCCAAACCGCCAACTGGCTCTCGGTCATCCTCGTCAATTGCGTCCCCATAACCTCGACTTCGCCTTCCGTCGGACGATCGATTCCCGCCAGCAGATTCAAAAGCGTCGACTTGCCCGAGCCACTCGGACCCATCAACGCCAGAAAATCTCCCTCATGCAATTCGAGATCGACCTCGTCCAGGGCGACGACTTCAAACCCGTCGCGATAAAAACGCTTACTCACGTTGCGAACGCGCACTATCGGTTCAGACATAGTTTCATCCTCGCGCTTATTGAACTTTCACGCGGTCTCCATCACGTAACTTATCGACTTCCGCCACAGCAACAGATTCGTTGCCACTCAATCCATCGAGAACGAGGTAAGCATCACCGGATTCTTCTCCCGTCCGGATTGTTCGCTGCTCAACTCGATTCCCCTTTACAACGAAAACAAATGCGCCGTTGTCCTTCTTCACGACAGCTGCTTTCGGAACCAGCACGCGGGCAACTGATCGATTCTCACTTGCCGGAGTTTGATCGGCCAGGAAGTTGACTCTTGCATTCATCTCCGGTCGCAATTGTTCGCTTGGATTCTCAACCTTGACCTTGACCTGAACGGTAGACTTCGCACGGTTTGCCTCGGGTGCAATCTCTTCTATAAAACCGGTGAATCTAAGATTCGGATAAGCGTCCGGGATGATCTCGGCCCTTTGCGCCGGCTTCAGACGTGCAAAGTCAGTCTGGCTAATATCCAACTCAACTTGCAGGTCCGTTAGATCCGCCAGGTCGACAACTGATGTTCGTGCACCCGACTCACCAAAAGCAGAAGGACTGACCATCTCACCACGTTCCACGATTCTCTCGAGCACTGTTCCCGTTACCGGCGCCCTGATTTCGGTGGCGGCGAGTTGAGTGTTGGCATAATCGAGCGCCGCTTTCATCTGCTGCACTTCTGCTTCCGCGGCGCGAATCTCTTCCTTGCGTGGACCGATGTCTGTCATTGCACTCGACTGACGCGCTGCCTGGAGCATCGCCGCCGCGGAATCACGTTGAGCGAGTGCACGGTCGAACTCGGCCTTCGAAGCAACACCGGAGCGATATAACGCTTCACTGCGTTGGTACTCGGCCTCGGCATTCTTCAGATTCGCCTCAGCTTGTAACACGGCAGCCTGGTCTTTCAACTTCTCTTGCGGTCGCGACCCGGCTCGCAGTTGGTCCAGCCGAGCTTGGGCCGCCGCGAGATTGGCTCTCGCTTGATTCACTTGGGCACGAAACTCGCTGTCTTCGAGCCGAACGAGCACCTGGCCTTCCTGTACTCTGTCGCCTTTCTCGACTCCAATCCATGCAACGCGTCCCATCACTTTCGCGCCTACAGCGATCTTGTGGTGTGCCACCACGTAACCCGAAGCCGAAAGAACACTCTCGCCCAAAGATGGTCCACCAGTATCAACTCGAACCTGCGCCACGGAGATCGTCTTTGCACCTGAAAAGAGAAACACATAACCCAGGGCAATCAGTGCCAGGAGGGCCGCGATCCCTACTAACAAAAGCTTTGGCGAGCGATTATTTCCGGCTGGCGACGGAGCGGGACCCCGATCGATCTTCAAGCTTCTGAGCCGCTTATTAAGATCTTCCTGAGCGTCTTTCGACTTCGGACTCGTAGCCATCCTGTAATCCTGTCCTTAAGCACGCAAAGCATCAACGATCTTAAACCGTGATGCTCGAATCGACGGTAAAAGCGATCCTACAAACCCGATAATCGCGCCGAAAATCAGAGCAAAGATCATCAAATCCGCCGTGACCCGAAAGTTGAAAGCGATTTCGCTAAACGTCACCCAGTTTGAAGTGCCGGTCGAAACAAAATTCAACGGCAGCGCCAGCAGAATTCCGATCGCAGCGCCAATCAAAGCTATAACCACCGATTCCAAAAGAAACGCGGTGAGAATACTGAGACGGCTAAACCCCAGCACGCGTAGCGTCCCGATCTCCTTCGTTCGTCGAGCCACAGCGGCGTACATCGTATTCATCCCCGCAAACCCTGCTCCGACCGCCATGATGAAAGAGATAAAGACAGCCAATCCCTTTAACGCACCGGAAGCGGCGCCTTGCTGGTCTTCATAAAAGGTGCGTTCAGATTGGGCCTTCAAATGAAGTTTAGGATCGTCAGTGATCCGCTTGGTAAGGGCAGTCATCGCATTCTGATCTTTTACACGCATCAGTACCGATGAGTAGCCGTCGCGCTTCGTGGTACTCGCGAGTGAGTTGATATCAACCCAGATCTCCGATTCAAAAGCCTTGCCGGCGGAGTCAAACAAACCGACAACTGTATAGTCGGTTGTTTGAATACGAAACCTGTCTCCGATATCGAGTCCCTGAAACCTTTCGGCAATTCTCTTTGAAACAACAGCTTCGGTTAGACCAGGCTGGAACACTCGTCCGGCGACTGTTTGAAATCCCGATCGCAACTTGAACGACATTGGACTAACGCCGCGCACCGTCACATTCGAACCCTGACTCATTCCTTTGCGAGCTTTGTAGATCAGAGTAATAAGTTCGGCGGCAGCAAGGGGCTTGTCAGCTTCGCGCTCGACTCCGTCCAGGTACATCAGGTCGTTGAAGTTCTCGCGCGTCACTGAACTGTTCAACTCGGCCGTACTGCCCTCACGCAAGACGATCATATTCATCGGTTCGCCACTGCTCGAGAGAGTCAGATCGATACCGCGTGCCAGTGCCATCACCATTAGAAAAACCGCGACCGTCAACCCGATGGTGAAGGCAGTCGCGAGTGTGCTTCCTTTCCTGACAACGATGTTTCGGATGTTGTACTTCAGTGGTAACGCCATCTTATTCAGTGCTCCGCAAAGCTTCGGCAATTGTCAGACCTGACACTCGAACAGCCGAATAAATTACGCTGATTACTCCGACGAGAATTGATAAGGCAAACGCCGCAATCAACGTTTCTCGTGTGGGAACGAATGAGATGAAATTCGGAATGTAAAGACTGAGATCTATCGAGCGGAAAACTAACGCCGCGGCAGCAATTCCGATGACTGCGCCGATGCAGGCAACCAGCAAAGCCTCGCCGACAAACAACGCCGTTATTGTGCCTCGTTGAAAACCGATCGCTTTCAACGTGCCGACTTCCTTCGTACGTTCGCGCACGGTCATCGCCATGGTGTTGCCCATAACGAGCAGCAGTGAGAACGTGATTGCGGCCATGATGCCATACAGGAACTGTTTGACTCCGCCCATCATTGTCTGAAAGCTCAGAGCGAATTCGCGCTCGCTTTCAGTCTTTGTTGGGGCATCGGTATTTGCAAAGATGGAGTCGATTGCCTGGCCCACACGCGCGACGTCTTCAGGCGAGTTCGCAAGGATGCTGAAAGTGCTGACCTGATCTTTGGCCCAGGCCGGAAGCAGTTCGTTGAGATAATCGTATTGAAAGTAGAGCGTCTTTTCGTCGCTCCCGGTGTAAACGCCGCGCACGATGAACTCAACACTCTGGTTGTAGATCGGACTCTTCAACGTGACGCGCTGCCCGGGAGTAAAACCATAGAGCTTCACCAGTTTCTGTCCAACGATCGCTCCTTGTCTGTCATTAATAAAGGCTTGCCACTCAGCGTCTGACATCTTGATTTCAGGAATCACCTCTCTCAGCTTGCGAGCGTCGACCGCGAAGTTTGCGAAAAAGTTTCGCTCGTCTTTGTAGATACCGCCAAACCAACTGAACGGCATTGCTTCCTTAACGCCCGGGACCGTCTTCATCTTCTGGAGATGCGCCATGGGAATAACGAACCCCAGTGAAACCGCGTGGCGCGATACGAGTCGTAACGGGCTCGCTTCATCCGTGCCGCGATCAAACTCGGTAAGGATAGTGGCCAAACTTATGATCAGAAAAAGCGAGACAACCAGACTCGAAATCGTGAGCAGGGTGCGTCTTTTGTTTCGCAGCACGTTCTTAAAAATAAGCTTTGCATACTTCATATACGCTTCACCCCTCACCTGTAAGTCGAACGAGAACTCTCGAAATCGACATCCGCAATTATCAATCTTGTGCCTTTTGTTATTCCTTTGTGGCTGTTACTGCTTCGCGATTGCAGGTCGTCCGCGGAGTACATACTTCTGCACCTTCCCGGTCGCTGTCTTCGGTAATTCCGGCACGAAAGTAACTCCATGAGGCGCCTTAAAATGCGCGAGGTTATTACGCGCGAATTCTCGCAGCTCCTCTTCACTCGCGCGAGCGCCTGACTTCAGCACAACAAACGCGTGTGGCGCCTCACCCCAACGCTCGTGCGGAAGCCCCACGATAGCCACCTCCTGAACCGCTGGATGGCGCAGCAAGACCCCTTCAACCTCGACCGAAGAAATATTTTCGCCGCCACTAATAATTACGTCTTTCATCCGGTCGCGAATTTCAACATAGCCGCTCTCGTGAACTACGGCAGCATCGCCGGTATGAAACCAACCGTCTTTAATGACCCGCGCCGTCGCTTCCGGATCCTCGTAATAGCCCTTCATCACGGCATTACCACGAACAACAATTTCACCGAGCGAGTGACCATCGTGCGGAACTTCATTTCCCTCTTCATCAACTACACGAAGTTCACCCGAAGTCAGCAGTTCAACTCCCTGACACGCTTTGACCACAGACTTCTCCGCGCACGAAAGTCCTTCGTATTCAGGTCTCGATTCGCAAATAGTAATAAAAGGAGAAGTCTCCGTCAGACCGTATGCTTGCGTAATTACCCAACCCAACTCGCCCTCGATCCGTTCGATGGTTGCAGCCGCTGGTGGAGCACCGGCGGTTATAATTCGGAGCCCGGGTCTCGCGTCACGTCTCAATTCCTCTGGTCCATTAGCAATGCTAATCAACACGGTGGGTGCGGCGCAAAGCATGGTGACAGATTCCTGCTCGATCTTGTTGAAGACCGCGACGGGATCGACTCTTCTCAAGCAGACGTGCGTGCCGCCTGCGGCTGTAACGGTCCATACAAATGTCCAGCCGTTGGCATGAAACATGGGCAGCGTCCACAGATAGCGGTCCGCCATGGTCATTGGATGGTGAATGAGTGTTCCGACAACGTTTATGTACGCGTTTCGATGCGTAATCATCACGCCTTTAGGTTTTGACGTTGTGCCGCTGGTGTAGTTGATGGTCAGCAGATCGGTTTCGTTGATTTGCGGCAGTTCC
>JAICGZ010000195.1 GCA_025922875.1 Pyrinomonadaceae bacterium | reverse complement strand
TCGCATCGGCGGCAGCTCCTTCTCGTCGGACGAGAAGTCGATCCTTTTTCACAGTAACAAGTCGAGCATTTTTAACGTCTACTCCGTTTCGGTGACGGGCGGCGCTCCCACGCAGTTGACCAACTCAACCAAAGAGAGCACCTTCGCCGTCTCATATTTTCCGAACGACGCGCGCATCCTCTACACCTACGATCGCGGCGGCAATGAGAACAATCACCTCTACCTGCGCGAGCTCAACGGCACGGAACGCGACCTGACGCCGGGCGACAAAGTTAAAGCAAACTTCCTCGGCTGGAGCCACGATCGCAAGTCGTTCTTCTTCTCGACTAACGAACGAGACCAACGCTTCTTCGATATTTACGAAATGCCGATCGACACATTTAAAGCGTCGCTGGTCTACAAGGACGAAACCGGGTTTGAAGTGGGAGACATTTCCAACGACAAGAAATACATCGCGTTTGAGAAGAGTGGCGGTTCGCAAGCTGACTCGGACGTTTATATTTACAACACTGCGACTAAAGAGATGAAGAACATCACACCGCACACGGGCGACGTCGCAAACAGCCCGCAAGTGTTCGATGTAGATTCAAAGCATCTTTACTTTCTTACCGACGCGGGCAGCGAGTTCCGGTATGTCGCGCGTTACGATGTGGCAACAGGTAAAACCGAAGTTGTCGAGAAAGCGCCCTGGGACATTTTCTACACTTACTTTTCTCGCAATGGAAAGTATCGTGTGACAGCAGTCAACGAAGATGCACGCACGAAGATCAAGATTTCCGACACAGCGACCGGCAAGCCCGTCACGTTGCCTCAGCTTCCAAATGCCGACATCACGGGTGTCAACATCTCGCCGAGCGAGAAGTTGATGGCGTTTTATCTAAACGGCGATCGCAGCCCCAGCAATCTCTATGTCTACGACTTCGGAACAAAGAAGGCTACCAAACTCACTGATAGTTTGAATCCGGAAATCAATCCTGCTGACCTCGTCGATTCCCAAGTCATACGCTACAAGTCGTTTGACGGTGTCGAGATCCCTTCGATTCTGTACAAGCCAAAGCACGCGAGCGCTCAGAATAAAGTACCCGCGCTGCTGCTCGTACATGGTGGACCAGGCGGACAAACACGTGTGGGCTATAGCCCGCTCACGCAGTATCTCGTCAACCACGGTTACGTGATACTCGGAGTCAACAACCGTGGCTCGAGCGGCTATGGCAAATCGTTCTTCGCAGCGGATGATGGTAAGCACGGTCGTGAGCCGCTGTGGGATTGCGTCGAAGCGAAGAAGTATTTGGCGTCGCTTGGCTACGTTGATGAGAAGAAGATCGGCATTATGGGCGGTTCATACGGCGGTTACATGGTATTAGCCGCACTCGCTTTCAAGCCCGAGGAGTTCGCTGTCGGCGTGGATCTGTTTGGTGTTTCAAACTGGGTGAGAACACTGCAATCAATTCCGCCTTACTGGGAATCATTCCGCAAAGTGTTCTACAGGGAGATTGGCGATCCCGTGAAGGATCTGGAAAACCTGCGCGCAATATCGCCGCTGTTTCACGCCGATAAGATCGTGAAGCCCTTAATCGTATTGCAGGGCGCAAACGATCCGCGCGTGATCAAACCCGAATCAGACGAGATCGTCGATAACATTAAAAAGCGAAACGGTGTTGTCGAATACGTCTTGTTTGATAACGAAGGACACGGGTTCACGAAGAAAGCGAACGAGATCCGCGCCTACAAAGCGATCCTCGACTTTCTCGATCGCTATTTGAAGAACGGCGACGCGACGAGTAGCAGGTAGTGAAAAGCAGTTTGCGGCAGCAGCCAGGAGCAGGAATATCGCCTGCTCCTGCAAACCATTTCCTGCTGCGGGGGATTACTAAAACTTTGGAGAAGGGCGTGAGGGGATTCTTCTCCTGTCGCAGCGGCGGTAGGTTGCAAAATCGTGTTATCTCTCCCACAAACATGTGACAAAGCTTAGATCACAGATCAGCAGGTTTGAGGAGTTGAGCTCGTTAGGTCCTGTAGGTCCAATAAGACCTATAGTCTTATGGCGTGAACGTGTAGGTGATGGTCCCTTCGGTTTCGCGGCCGCGGAGTTTCTCGGGAGCGAAGGTGGATTTCATTGCTGCTTCTGTTGCGGCGCCTCTCATGAGCCAATCACCGCCTGAACCTCGCGCCCAGTAAACCTGTCCTTTCCGATCAACCATCACGCGCACCGTTACTGTTCCGGATACAGGTGGTCCACTTATTGGACACTCTGCTTCCGGCAGCGATACGCCTTTACCAGCTAACTCTCCACCCACCTCGGGTAATCCTTTTTGAATGTTTGCCTGTTGCGCTGCGGCGCTTCGAGCAGCGGCCTGATTCGACTTGTACAGATAGGCCGTGATCAATGATCCGATCACGATCGATCCACTGAGCGTGATCACCACCATGATCCAAAACAGCGGTAGATTTCTTTTCGGTGGCTCTGAAATGATCGGCTCGTCGGCGTCGACAAGTGGAACGATATGGTGAGCGCAGTATGAAACCAATTCGCTGTTATAGATCGCGTTGCACCGCGGGCATCTTTTGCGTTTCCCAGATGTAACCGGGTTCGTGGGTGGCGTAATGATGCGTCCCGTTGGTAGCGGTTGTTCCTTCTTCGCTACTCGTTCAGGTGCTGGCGGTTCCGGCCTTGGCGGTTCAGGTGCTGGCGCTGCGGGAGCAGGCTTCGTCTCAACAACTGGGGCTTCCTTCCTTACCGCTGTTATTCGAGACATTAACGGCGGCGGTTCTGTTATCGGTTGCGGTTCCGGACGCGGCGGAGGTGGCTGGCCTGGCTCGTTCCGGTTTAGCCTCCGGCCCTCGAGCTCATCCAACCTCTGCTTTAACCCGGTCAGCCAGCGGCGACTCTTTTCATCATCAGCGATTGTCTCTCGTTCTTCTGGTTCAGTAGGCGGCGCTTCGGGAAAGATCTTTTCCGGAGTCTTTTCCGGCTTTTCAAAAGGTACGACTATTTTTCGTGGTGGTGTGGCGGTTTCAGAACCATTTTTGAGAATGCCGACTGCTTCAGTTAATCCTCTTCGTTGCGCCCACTCGATCGCGTCGAGACCGAGATTGTCCCGCACGTGCGGATCGGCGCCGGCTTTCACCAAAAGTCGTACAAGATTTGTATGACCGAAGATAACAGCGAGGATGAGAGGGGTTTGACCTCCGCTGGTAGTCTCGTTGACATCTGCGCCTTCAGACAGCAACGCACTGACAGCGCTCTCATCGCCGGAGGTCACGGCTTGGGTCAATGGAATAGAAGAACTCAAACTCACGTGCCTAACACTACTCCGCACAGGGGCTCGTGAGACATTCTAAAGGTGATCGTGTTAAACGCGAAGCCACAAAGGCGCAAAAGCACAATTGCCTGCCTTAACGTTTGTGGCTTTTGTGCCTTTTTGTGGCCCTACTTCGTTACGATTGCTTTGACCTGGTTGCGTTTTAGGAGAGTGACCATTCCGTTGCGGCGGTACCAGACGCCGTCTCTGGTTCGCCAAACCTCGTCTGCCTCGATCTTGCCACCGCTGGTCAGCACGATCACGGGTTTCCCGCCCTGTCGCGCTCCGATTCCTGGCCCACTCGTCGAGACTGGATTGAGCGTCGAGCGCGTGTGTGCAGTGGAGATTCCGTTCGCCGAAGTCCTTGGTGACGGTGAAGGAGATGGTGACGGCGAGACTGTGGGTGTAGGCGAGGGCGTTGTGGTTGGAGAAGGAGTTGCGGACGGCTCGACTGTCGTTGAAATTTGTGTTGCTGCGGAAGTGGTTCGCGGTTGTTGTTTGAAGCCGTAGTAGATTGCAAATACCAATGCGCCAAGGAGCAAAACAATGGCCCCGACTAAGGGTAGCGCTCTCCGTCGCGGTTTAGATGGATTCGTCGCACGATCAATCTCTGCGTCATCCACAACCTCGAGCGGCGTTTGATCGAAGTCGCATCTCTCATCCGACTCCGGATAGAGGAAGAGGCATTGGGGGCAACGTTTCATTAGCGAGTGTCAGAACTTGAACGGCTTCTTCAGGATGCGGCCAGTCTTCTTGAGAATGGAGCCAACCTTCGAATCGTCTTTCTTGGGTTCACTGGAGGTTTTTGGTTGAGGTGCTGACGCCGTCTTCGCTGCTGGTTTTTTCGCGGGCGCAACGGTTGACTGCCTGGTTGTGGTGGACTTCGCTTCTTCTACTTCTTCTTTCGGCGACTCGGAGGGTTGTGCCTCTGGTGTGGGGTTCACTACCGGTGCCGGCTCTGCAATGCTCGAAGCACTTGCCGACGGATCGATGGTTGGAACAGGCCTCGGTCGTGTGGACACGTAATAGACCATGCCGAGCACGAGCGCGAGAATCAGCGTCGCAAAAGCGGGAACAGCGCGATTTCTCCGTTGGGGTTTTGCAGGCACAGTCACCAGCGCCTGAGTGTCGGGCAGTATTCGTGAATCCAGGACTAGCAGAACACCATCCATGTCGCAAAGGCTCTGGTCGTCTTCGTAAATAAACTCACACTGCGGGCACTTTTTCATGTGCGACTCTCCTGGAGTGGTGGCGTCTGGGGCCTGCGGGCTGTGGAGTTTTGGCGTGAGTGCGCGCCGCAGGGTTCCAGATTACACCCTGCGCGCACTTGTGGGGAAGAAAAATTTCTCCCGCAAAGGCGCCAAGGCGCAAAAGAAAGCCGCTTAGCACGCGGTAGCGCTTTGCGCCTTTGCGGGAGAAATTTTCATGAAATCCCGTATTTTTCACGGAGAACGTTGGTGTGGTGGGCGACGTGGCCCGCGATTATGTAAGCCAGTGCGCGCACGGTGAAAGGGTTGTCGCTGGCGACTCCCGTACGTGACCAGGCCTCGTCAGGGAGGTTTTGGAAGAACGAAATACTCGCCCAGCGCACCGTTCTGAACTCCGCCACAAGTTGCGCCCAGGACGTCTGATTAGCGTGGGCGAACTGAACTGCAATATTCTGGTCGAAACTCGGCAGTGGATCCTGAAATCCCCGCGCGAACCAGAAAGCGCGATTCTGAAAAACACGCTCACCGTCGTTGACGTGATTCAGAACCTCCCGGATCGTCCACTTTCCGGGCGCATAAGCATACAGGCTCTGCTCCTCCGAAATGCTCTCTAAAACACGGGCGGTTTCGTCCTTCTGAGCATGGATTGTGGCGACGATATCTTCGCTGGTTATAAGGTCAATGTATTTGAAATAGTAGCTCGCGGCTTCCGTGGTTTGTGGTCGTGTCATTTGGCTGCAAATCGTAGCAAAAACTGTCCATTTTCGTAACCAACCTTATGCTGCTGGTGTCTATCCTAGCGGTCAAAAGAATGTTAGAAGGAACAAGGGTTAAGGGTATGAAACAGAAGAAGAGATATTCAATTTCGCAAATCGTAATCGGCTTATTTGCAACGCTATTGCTGGCCGTCGCCCCGGCGGTCGCGTTGGCCAATCCGGTGCAAGACGCCGCTAATCCTCAGATTAACCGGCGCGTGCGGCGTGAGTTGGTGACGCTTCCGTATTACGGTGTGTTCGACAATCTCGCTTACAGCATCAACGGTGGAACCGTGACGCTTTACGGAGAGGTTGTGCGACCGTCGACACGTTCCGACGCGGAACGCAGGGTGAAGAGGATTTCCGGTGTGACGCGCGTCGTGAACAACATCAGGGTGTTGCCGTTGTCGACGTTTGACGACCGCATCCGCATCGCGACTTATCGTTCGATTGCTAACATGGGTGGACTCCATCGCTATTTGCGTGGCGTGAACCCGTCGTTGCACATCGTGGTAGATCGCGGACACGTAACACTGGAAGGCGTTGTTTCCAACAGCGGCGACCGAACGTTGGCCTACCATGCGGCAAGCCGCGTTTCGGGCGTCTTTTCAGTGAGGAATAACCTTCGGGTTGAAGGCGAAGAGCCTCGCTAATTGTAGGGGCGGCCCTCCGTGGCCGCCCCTTGATTTGAATTATCCCACGAAGGGCGGCCACGGAGGGCCGCCCCTACAATAAACCAAAACAGCATCACCGCCTCAGCATCGCCGTAGTTGTAATTCACTAACGAACTGATCAGAAATCCGGTGAGCGCGCCGAGCGTGCCGAGCAGGATGCCGTAAGAGTTAGTATCACTCCGATCGGCGGAGCTTCTTTCCGCACGCGCGATGGTCCACCAAAACGCAATCATCATCCATAGCCAAAGCGCCAGCATCGGCAGGCCGCGATCGAAAGCCAGTTGCAGCGGAGTCGAATGCAGGTGAAGCACGTCTTTACCGGGAAAGCCCCACTCGCTCCAGTGCAGTTTCATCGCGTCCATGCCGTGTCCAAAGATCGGATGAATGGGAATGCGCGAAAGGCCGACGCGCGCGACTTGCATGCGCAGCGATGAACTCGGATCACCGAGCAACAGCGCGTTTCGATCACGCGTTTGCCAGACGACCACAGCTCCGAAAGCGATAACGAAAAACAACGCGAAGGTGAACACGACCTTCGCCGTTGGAAGTAGCGACCGGAACGCGATCACGCTGGCTGCAATTACAAACGCGAGGATGACCGTTCGCATCGCGGTGAAGACAAGGCCCACGGTCAACACCGCCGCAGCAACGATCGCTAGTTTGAAATACTTGTTCATGCCGTGATTGCTGAGATGCGCGAGTGCCAGACCCAACGCGAGTTGCGCGATCATCTGCATCACTTCGGCGAAGGTCTGGTAATGACGCGTCCAACCCGAAGCACGAAATCGATGATTGCGTTCGCTTCCGATTATTCCCGAAGTTGAACTCCCACTCACGACCATTGGGCGCTCGACGTGCTCGCCACGCGAAATAATGCCCACCGGTATCACGGTGTTGGCTGGCTGCTGTCGTATAACCTCGTCCAGATCACCTGGCGAATACACTCGACGCTTACCAACTCGCCAGATCGTGTCTCCAGGTTGAATTCCAACCTGATAAAAAGGACTGTTCGTTGTGACTGACTCGACCACCACTCCGCGTCCACGCAGTAAATCAAAAGCGCTGTAGAGCGCCCCAGCCGAACCCGACAGAATCAAAAGCCCAACCAGCACCAGCGTCGATCGTCTATTGAGGGTTGCTCGCGCGAGGTAGAAGAGAAAGACCGACCATGACGCGTGAACCTTTGCGATACTGATCCGGGGCTCCTCGGAGAGTAAAGAAGAAGCGACCGTCCAAAGCAGCGACAGGACAATAATCAGGTCCAACTTCGATCGGCGCAGGCCCAAACTTCCGGTCGCGACCGTTCTTACGAGCCATCCCAGCCCGGCGATCACTACGCCGCTGGCGCTGGCGGCCACCGAATGCGGTGCGAAGATGACGTAGATTAGCAACCCCGCGAGAGCAATCCGCTGCCCCAGCTTTGCCGCTGAAGACTGCTCGGGTTTGTTTGAAAATGCCTTCGTTGACACCCTTTATTTACGCATGTTAGCGTATCTCGCGGCTGTTTGCCGGAGTTGGAAAGTGGAGTTTTGACAAGGGCTTAACTGAAAAGGCATTGTCCCGCTGCCCGCTGCTACAATTAAAGTCGCCGCCGACCGTTTTCATAGTACAAAAGATTCCTGATGGCTTTCGATAAAGCGAAGGTTTTAAAAGCCGCTGAGAAATTCCTGTCACAGGGAAAGATCAACGCAGCAATCAAGGAGTATCGGCAAATCGTCGATAACGACGCTGACGATCTAACTACCTTGAATATGCTGGGTGATCTGTACGTGCGCTCAGGCAAAAAAGAGGAAGCTGTTTCCTGTTTTGAACGTATCGCCGAACACTACAGCACGCAGGAATTCAATCTCAAAGCCATCGCGATGTACAAGAAGATCGAGCGTCTTCGCCCGGGCGATCCGATCATCGCGCTCAAACTTGCAGAACTCTACGCCGCCCAGGGATTGGTTCACGATGCGCGCGCGCAGTACCTCGTAGTTGCCGACGCCTACACTCGTTCCGGCGACAACAGGAAAGCACTCGATATTCTGCACAAGATCGCCGACCTCGATCCCAACAACACTGAGATTCGCCTGAAACTCGCGGACGGTTATCTCAAAGAAAACATGCGGCGCGAATCCGCCGCCGCGTTTGTCCAGGCCGCGAATCGTCTTCACCAGACAGCCGCGCACGACAAAGCACTCGATGCTTACTCGAAAGCATTGCAATTGGTGCGCGACGATCGAGAAGCACTCCGCGGCATGCTCGAAAGTCACATCGCACGCGGCACGGCTGATGAAGCCGCTGAAGTGCTGGAGCGAGTTGTTGAAGGTCATGAGGACGATAACGAACTCGTTTCAATGCTCGCTCGTGCTTATCTCGAAGCAGAAGATCCAAAGGGAGCGGAGCGGGCCACGTCGATGCTGATGACGCAGGACGGATCGAACTATACCCAGTTCCTTCCGGTTACTCGTCTTTACTTAGAGCAGGGCGAGATCGATGAAACCATTCGCATCCTCTCGACGATCATCGAGCGCATGCTCGCCGGGCGTGAAGAGAGGGAACTGCTGGAACTCGTGAATCAGGTCCTCGAGCGTAATCCGGATCACGTCGCCGCGCTCAGAATGCTGGTGCGCATCCACTGGTGGCAACGCGATATGGACGCGTTACGTGCCTCGCTCGAGCGTCTAGCCGAATCGGCCGAAGCATCGGAACTCATTGATGAAGAACGTTACGCGTTGACACAGCTAGTGAGACTCGCGCCAGACGAACAGCGTTATCTCGATCGACTGAATCTACTCGGCGGTTTACAGGAAGAAACCGCGGACGATTTCTCTGCTCCAGTGGAAACGGAAAGTGAAGTTCCACAGTTTGAAACGTTCGCGATGGTCGAGGAGGAGTTTGAGCAAGCGGCGCCGGTTGTGGCTGATGAATTTGAGACGAACGCCGCGCCCGGTTCGACGTTCTCCGATCCGACAGCTTCGTTTGCAGATCTCAACGAGGACGAATCGGCTCCCGGTTTTTCAACCGACTTTCAGGAAGTTGACTTCAGCATCGTCGCGCCCGCTGAGGGTGAAGCGCCTACCGAGCCCGCTGAGGAAGGGCGCCTGGAAACGATGATGCGCCAGGAGCTCGAGAGTGTCGATTTTTACATCGCGCAGGGGTACGCGGACATCGCGGTCGATACGCTCGAGATGCTCGAAAGGCAGTTTGGTCCGCATCCTGAGATTCAGTCGCGGCGCGAAAAGCTTGCGGAGAGAGACACGCAGCCGGTTGCCGAGGCATCCACGGCATTTGAGTTTGGCGGCGCAGAGGAGTTATCGGCAACTCCGGTTCATGAGACGATCGCGTTTGATACTGATAGCGCGTACGCATCGCTGGCCGGTGATGGCGGCAACAATGTTGGGAGTGCCGCGCCGGTTGCTGCTGGAATTGATTCCGGACTGGCCGAGTTGTTTGAAGAGTTTCGTGTCGCTGAAGAGGGTGACGACGTCAAGGAAGATTTCGAAACTCATTACAACATGGGCACGGCCTACAAAGAGATGGACCTCATGGACGAGGCGATTCAGGAGTTTCAAACCTCGGCGAGTCTGGTTAGAGCCGGCGACGGCACCTCGCGATTTCTACAGTGCTGCAATATGCTGGGTCATTGTTTTATTCAGAAGGGAATGCCGGAAGCCGCGGTGTTGTGGTTCAAGAAAGGACTTTCCGCGCCAGGGCACAGCGAGGACGAGTATCAGGCGTTGCGTTATGAGTTGGCTTCCGCGTACGAGCAGCTCGGCGATTTGAAGCACGCTCGTGAGTTTTATACTGAAGTTTACGGTGTTGACGTTTCTTATCGTGAAGTTGCGGAGAAGCTGAGCCAGTTGCGGCAAAAGCAGGAGTAGCCACAGATTTTCGCGGATGAATACGGATTTCATCCAAGAGTTTTATCTATGTCAGCGAAGTTAAGTGTCATTTTCTACATCATCCTGTGCCTTGAAATCGGCATCTTTCTCACCGTGTTGCCCTGGTGGCCGCAGGGCATGTGGGGAATCAGCGATTGGGGTAACAACTATTTTCTGTTATATGCTGCCCGCAAGACGGGTATTCAAGGACTCCAGGCAGTGGTTGCGTCGGGATGGGTCCGTGGCGCCGTGAGTGGTGTCGGGCTTTTGAATCTCGGAATCGCGTTCTGGGAGATCTTCCACTTCAAACAAACAGTTAGCGCGCTGCAAAACCAGACAAGCAGATCCACCGACAATGCCGCTCGAACTTCCAAGACCGATCATCTATCCGATAACGAGCGGAGAGACGACCCCTCATACAACTCCTGACGATCCACAGTTCTTAAATATCCTCCGGTTGGTTCAAGCTGCCGTAGCGGCAGAGGCCCCTCTTTTTCAAATCCGTGAGAAGGCTTTACCGGCGCGTATTCTTTACGAGCTGACGACTCGTGCTGCCGAAATTACACGCGGTAGCCAAACACGACTGCTCGTCAATGACCGCTCGGACATTGCGCGTGCTGCCGGCGCGGACGGTGTTCATCTGACCACTCATTCGTTACCGGTGGGTGTGGTGCGAAGAATTTACGGTTCGGAGTTTTTGATCGGTGTGTCGACTCACTCGCTTGAAGCAGCGCGAGAGGTTGCGAAAGCCGGAGCAGACTTTGTCGTATTCGGCCCGGTGTTTGAAACTGAATCAAAACGAGTTTATGGTGCACCGCAAGGGTTAGAAAAACTTCGCGCAGTCGCTCGCGAGCTGCGCGATTCTCCGGTGGTGGCGATTGGTGGTATTACGATCGACAACTTCGAGAAGTGTTTTGCAGCAGGAGCGAGTGGCGTTGCCGCGATCAGGTTATTGAATGATGTTTCAGAGATGGCATCGATTGTTGGCGAGATAAAAAATGGAGTCCAACGTTAAATCACGGCCAGTAGTGCTCACGATCGCGGGGCTCGATCCGTCCGGTGGCGCGGGCATTGTTGCCGACATCAAGACGATCGCAGCGCTCGGTTGTTTTCCCGCCGCGGCGTTGACGTCGATCACGTTTCAAAACACGACCGGTGTGTTTGGCGCTGAACACCAAACGGCCGGCACGTTACGAGGCCAGGTCGAGCCAATCGTTCAGGATCTAAGCGTTGCCGCGGCGAAGACCGGAATGTTGCCGACGGCCGAAATCGTCGCTGAGGTTGCGCGGTTGTTCGATAAAGAAAACTTACCTGCGCCGGTAGTTGATCCGGTTGTGGTAGCGACTTCCGGAGACGTTTTGATCGACGATGAGGCTTTTCAAATTTTGAAAACGAAATTATTTCCGCTCGCTCGCATCGTGACGCCGAATATTCCCGAAGCAGAGAAGCTGGCAGGGTTTTCGATCCGAAGTGAAGCAGACATGCGCCGCGCTGCACAGGCGATTCAGTCGTTAGGCGCTCGCGCGGTGTTGGTGAAAGGTGGACACAGAGCGACAGCAGGGCAAGCGCTGGACGTCCTGTTGAGTGAGGACGGACGTTTCACTGAGTTTCGGAGTGAGTATCTTGATGTCGGCGAGGTGCACGGATCAGGATGCACGCTTTCCGCTGCAATAGCCGCAGGCCTCGGGAAAGGATTAACTCTCGAAGACGCGGTCAGCGCCGCTAAAAACTACGTCACGAATGCGATCAAGACCGCGCCCCGCATCGGCCGTGGGGCTCGACCGTTGTGAACCACGGATGACACGGATTTTATCCGGATCAATCCGTGCCATCCGTGGTTAACTACTCAATTGTCACTTTTTCCATTTTGATTTCGCTAACGGGCCTGTCGTTACGATCGGTCGGGCTCGTAGCGATCGAATTCACCACATCCTGCCCCTCAGTGACTCTGCCGAAGATCGTGTAACTCGGCGGCAGCGGGTAATCGACGTGCATGATGAAAAACTGTGATCCATTCGTGTTTGGACCAGCGTTGGCCATCGCCATCGTGCCGGCTTTGTAACCCGTCTGATATACCGGCGACTTCGGATCGATCTCGTCGTTGAAACGTCCGCCCCACGCAGACTCTCCACCGCGGCCTGTTCCGGTCGGATCGCCACCCTGAATCATGAAGCCCTTGATGACACGGTGAAAGATGATGCCGTTGTAGTATCCGCGTTGGGCCAACGTAATAAAATTTTCCGTCGTCTTGGGTGCGTCCGATTCCAAAAGCTCGACTCGAATCGTCCCTTTGTTTGTTTCGATCACTGCCGTTCGATTTGCCATGTCCTCTCCTTACTGGTTGATTAATTGCGTGCGGTTCAAGATGAATTGCTCAATCGCCAGCGCCACTCCATCTTCGATATTTGAAGCAGTCGGGTACAAACCCGGGATCTCGCGCAACGAGAGCGGAGCATTCGCCATGACCACGCCCGTGCCTGCGAAGAGCAGCATCTCGAGATCGTTGAAATTATCTCCAATGGCCATGACCTCGTCGCTGCTCGCGCCCAATTCAGCCGCAGCCGCC
>JAICGZ010000194.1 GCA_025922875.1 Pyrinomonadaceae bacterium | reverse complement strand
TTAAGTTTGCCTTGGTAGTAAGTAGTTGAAATACGGGCTGTAGTTATGGAGGCCGCAGCCCTGGTAGGCAAAAAAGCCCTCTTTGAGAATTGCACGATCGCAAAACCGGCAATGTTTTGAATTGCACGGTAAATGCATAGATGAGGTTCGAGGAAATAATGAGAAACGATCCTGCAAGAGAAGAGCGAGAAGCCTGTTATCACATCCTCGCTTATCTCGCCAACAACCCCGACGCGGGCGATACTTTCGAAGGGATCGTCGAGTGGTGGTTGCTGCATCAGCGAATCAAGTACGAGATTAGAACCGTCTCCGACGCAGTAGCAAAACTCATTGACGAGGGGTTGATTCAAGAAGAGAAAGGATCCGATGCAAGAGTGGTTTATCGGGTCCATCGGGGTGCTCACAACGTTCAGAACATTCAAGAGAGGCTGACTCAAATCAGAAGCTCATTGGAAGACTGAGTTGTAGAGTTTGATTTCGGTTCCTGCTTCGTCGCGAAGCGCAACCGCAACCTAATGTGCACGCGAGAAGTCGCTTTAGTAAGCGGCGGCTCAAGCGGTTCGCACTCACCACCGATCGCAAAAAGTTGGATCGCAAAGCTAAGCGGTTCAAAGTGCGGCAGCTTTGTTCAAGTTTCGACTGACGGCCTAGTAAATTCAAGGAGAACACCGATGGCTGAAGAAAGAGAGGATACGACGATTTACAACGTGGTAATGAACCACGAAGAACAGTATTCCATTTGGCCGGCGGACCGCGCGAACCCGCTCGGTTGGACCAGCGTGGGAAAGACAGGTTCGAAAGCTGAGTGTCTTGACTGCATTAAAGACGTCTGGACGGACATGCGGCCGCTCAGCTTGAGAAAGCGAATGGCCGAACAGCATCAGACCGCGTCGTGAGAGATTTTCAAGGACTCGGGTTGTTCAGTTGATGCCGACTGGCGACGTTTGCGAGTTTGGGCGCCAGGAATCCGGCAACGAGGTGAACGAGACGCCTGCTTTACGTTAACTACACTTCGATTCGACCGGACAACCCGAGATCATCATTTCATTCTTCTCTGTTCAACCTCTGTGTTCCCAGCGTCTCTGGGTTCACGATTGATAAAAAAGAAAACAACCACACGAGACACAGAGAACACAGAGGTTGCACAGAGAAGAATCGGTTGTTCGAAGTCCCGCAGCGAACTCCCCAACAAGTTAATTGCCGACCAACACCTGAAACCGTGAACGTCGCACCAACGACCGCGGTGGGCCAGTACCTCTCAAAACCTGGATAAACCAAGGAGACACGCATGAGTTCATCTAATTCTCTGATTCGCCTCGTCGGAATGAATAAAGTTTTCTATACCGACGAAGTCGAGACACACGCACTTGCCGGAATACACCTGGATATCGACGAAGGCGAATACATTTCCATCGCCGGTCCGTCGGGTTGCGGTAAATCTACGCTGTTATCGATACTCGGCTTGCTCGACACGCCGAGCAGTGGCGAGTACATGATCAACGACATTCCTGTTGAGAACCTTTCCTTGAGCGAACGGGCGCGCATTCGCAATAAGGAAATCGGTTTCATTTTCCAAAGCTTCAATCTACTTGGCGACCTCAGCGTGTATGAGAATGTGGAGCTGCCGCTGACTTATCGCGGGATGAAGTCGAGTGAGAGGAAGCAACGGGTATTTGAAGCACTGGAGCGCGTCGGTATGAGTCATCGCGCTCAGCATTTTCCCCACCAGCTTTCTGGTGGTCAGCAACAGCGTATCGCGGTTGCCCGCGCGGTTAGTGGAAAGCCGAGCATCCTGCTGGCTGACGAGCCCACTGGCAATCTGGATTCAACGAACGGCGAAGCAGTGATGGAACTCTTGCGTGACCTGCATCGCGGCGGCGCGACAATTTGCATGGTGACGCACGACGCGCGCTACGCACAGCACGCCGATCGAATTGTTCACCTGTTTGACGGCTGCGTCGTTGATGAAGAAGTTCCTGCTAACGAACCGGTCGCTCAAGTTGCTTAGCGTCCCTGAAATGAGGAATGAGAAATGGCTATTCGACATCTACTTTCGATTGCGCAGCTTGGTCCGGAGAATCTGGCTTATCTGGTGAATCGTTCCGTTAGTTTTGCAAACGGCGAAACAGGCCGTACGCGAGCACTGGGAGGCAAAAATATCGGCATATATTTCACCGGAACATCAACGCGTACTCGCACCTCCTTTACCGTTGCCGCGCTTCGCAGTGGAGCAGGGACAATAACTTACGGCTCGCATGATCTGCAGATCGCGACGGGCGAGACGATCGGCGACACGGCCCGCGTCCTGTGTGGTTTCCTGGACGCGCTCGTCATTCGCACCAACGGCTCGATCTCGGAAATGCAGGCATTCGCCCAGCAGGACGAAATGGCGATCATCAACGCCATGAGCAAGAACGAACATCCCACTCAAGCCATCGCGGATCTGTCTACGATCAAAGAGACACTCGGTCGTTTAGATGATGTGCACGTGCTCTATCTCGGCGAGGGCAACAACACGGCCGCATCTCTGGCACTGGCTGTCGCTCTGACACCGGGTATGCGACTTACGTTAGTCACGCCCGAAGGTTACGGATTGTGTGACGAGGTACTGGAAACTGCTCAGAACCTGGCCCGGGAACATGGCGCCGGCGTCGAACACCATCACGATGTGAACCGCTTACCTGTGGGCGTTGATGCTGTCTACACGACCCGTTGGCAAACCATGGGAGTACCGAAAGACGAAGTGGGCTGGGAGACAAAATTCGCGCCGTACTCAGTTACGCCTGAGCTGATGGCCCAAGTCTCCAAACCAGGCACGATTTTCCTTCACGATTTACCTGCGGTGCGGGGGGCCGATGTGTTTGACGAGGTGCTCGACGGGCCACAAAGTCGGGCATTTCGTCAAGCACGTCACAAGTTGTTCAGCGCGATGGCCGTCCTCGAGTGGTGTGTCGTTGGCGTTAATGGTAATGGCCACCGGCTCGCGGACACACGCAGCTTTGATGAGCTCTTCCAACAAGAACAATTAGCCTGACAATAAGTAAACCTACATTCAACTGAAACTGGAGAGAGTCAGTCATGAGTAATGACGACATATTGATCTTGACGGGGCAGGAAGTTGCGACGCTTTTGAGCGGACGTGAGCTGCAGATCGTAGAAGCCGTACGAATGGCTTACAAAGTTCACGCAGAGGAAAAGAGCTCTCTGCCTCACTCAACCTTCCTGAGGTTTCCAAACAACGAGAAGGACCGAATCATCGCGCTCCCAGCGTATCTCGGCGATGGCTTTAGTATTGCCGGCATCAAGTGGATCTCTTCGTTCACAGGTAACGTGAGTAAAGGGATGGATCGGGCCTCGGCTGTCTTGATACTCAATTCGACCGAGACCGGCAGGGCCGAAGCGATCATGGAGGGTTCCATCATCAGCGCCAAGCGTACGGCCGCGAGCGCTGCTTTGGCTGCTTCCACGTTACTGGCGGGACAAGAAGTCACGAGTGTGGGAATGCTGGGCTGTGGTCCAATCAATTACGAGACCGCCCGATTTCTCCGCGTGGTCTGTCCCGGATTGAAGAAGCTGATGGTCTTCGATCTCGACCCGGAACGCGCGAATCAGTTCTCGAGGTTTTGCAAGGACATGTTTGAAGAGATTGTCGTTGCGAAAGATCCTCGCGAGGTGCTCAGGAATAACCAGCTCACGGCATTCGCTACCACTGCCATCAAGCCACACATTTTCGATCTTGACGACTGCGCGCCGGGAAGCATCATCCTGCATACGTCGTTGCGCGATCTTTCTGCGGAAGTGATTCTCTCTGCTGACAACGTGGTGGATGACGTGGACCACGTGAGTCGTGCGCAAACTTCAATTCACCTGGCTGAACAAGTCGCCGGCAATCGGTCGTTCATTCGCTGCACTCTGGGCGAAGTTCTTTTGGGACGCGCGAAACCTCGCGAGAGCAATGACGCTGTCACTATCTTCAGTCCTTTCGGACTCGGCATTCTCGATATGGCCGTTGGAAAACTCGCGTGTGATCTCGGCATGAAAGAGAACGTCGGCGCCACGATCACTTCCTTCCTGCCCATGCCGTGGATGGAACAAGCGAACAAGGCCGGAGTAACTGCCTGACATTCGAGGCCCGAAATGATGAATCCCGCAGTGAAAGAACCAGGTCTGAAGAAGCTCGGGTCGCTGAAAAGACGAGCTGTAACTTCTTCAGGTCAAGGATTGGTCAAGACGGAGTTCTTCCCCGGCAAGACTCTCCCTTTAGTGATTCAACCGCTGATGGGCGGGATCAATCTCGCCGATTGGGTAACGAGTCATAAGGATCTGGTCCAACAGATGCTGCTGGACTCCGGCGCCGTCCTTTTTCGGAGTTTCAAGATCAGGAGTGCGGCAGAGTTTGAGAATGTAGTCAGGGCAGCTTCCAACACAGACTTATTGCCATATCGCGAACGCTCGTCTCCGCGCAGCCGGGTCGAAGGAAATATCTACACGTCAACGGACTACCCATCCGACCAGAGCATCTTTCTGCACAACGAAAACTCTTACCAACATACATGGCCGTTGAAGATCTTCTTTTATTGCGCACGCGCCGCGGAAGAGGGAGGGGAAACGCCGATTGCTGATATGCGTCGCCTCTACCAGCAGATACCTGCCCATATCAGGCAGCGCTTTATTGAGAAAAAATGGATGTACGCACGCAATTTCAACGGCCGTTTTGGACTACCCTGGCAGACCGTGTTTCAAACCGAGGACAAAGCCAAGGTTGAAGAATACTGCCGCGGCAATGGCATCGAGGTGGAATGGAAAGAAGGTGACCGGCTGAAGACCTGGGCCATTCGTCCGGCGGTAGTCAAGCATCCGCGAACCGGCGAAGACCTCTGGTTTAATCACGCCACGTTCTTCCATGTCACGACGCTGGCGCCGTCGGTTCGCGACGTCTTCATGGCTACAATCAAAGAAGAAGACCTCCCGACGAATACCTACTATGGCGATGCTTCTCCGATTGAACCTGAAACTTTGGATGAGCTCCGGCGGATTTATGATGAGGAAACCGTCCTGTTTCCCTGGCAGGAGGGAGACATCCTCATGCTCGACAACATGCGCGTGGCCCACGGCCGCGCTCCCTACACCGGCGCACGCCAGATCCTTGTAGGAATGACCGAACCCTTCACTCGTAACGATTCTTAAATTCGCTATCTAACTCTTTACACAAAAACCACTCACCGCGAGTGAGTGGATCATCCAAAACCACTCATGTGAGTGAGTGGATCATTACAAAAACCACTCACGTGAGTGAGTGGATCGTTCCTTTCAACCTACTCCTCGCCCGCGCGAACCGTACGAATCCCACCAACGTGAGTTGGTGGATTGTTCATCGCAGCGTGGAGAGAGGCCGCAATGAAAAATCCACCAACTGACGTTGATGGTATTTCTTTCGCGGAAGTGATTGCTATGCAGGCAGGAACTGAAAGTATCCACCCACTGCCGTGAGTGGGATTCCGGACGTTTTACGTAGCTGTATCTAACTCTTCTTCTCGGTGCACAGATAAGAACAGGTGCATGGTTTATGTCCAGCCCAACGTCGCTCAACTCCAATAAATTGTCAGCACAGTTTTACCAACCCGCAACTTTGATCGAGCTGTTGCGGTGGAGAGCACTGTGCGAGCCGGAAAAGGTGGGCTACATCTTCCTGGCAGACGGAGAGACGCAGGAAGTTAGTTTGACCTACGGCGAGCTGGACCGGCAGGCGCGGGCAATCGCAGCTCGACTTCAACGATCGACTGTGCGCGGCGATCGCGCCCTGCTGCTCTATCCTCCGGGACTCGACTACGTCGCGGCGTTCTTCGGTTGTTTGTATGCCGGGCTGATCGCCGTCCCCGCATACCCACCCGATCCTTCAAAGTTCAGTCGCAGCCTTCCACGCCTGCAAACGATGGTTGCCGATTCACGCGCAACCGTAACTCTAACTCCGGAAGCGATTCTGACCAGGGCCACCGCGCTCCTCGAAGAGTCGCCACTGCTGCAATCGTTGAACTGGATGTCGTTCGACAAGATCCCGAAAGGTTCGGAAGACGAGTGGCGGGAGAGCTTCGGCAACAGCAACGATATCGCGTTTCTGCAATACACCTCAGGTTCGACGGGCGCTCCCAAGGGCGTGATTCTCAGTCACGAAAATCTGCTGCACAACGCCAGTCTCGTGTATCACGGCGTGGAGCACACAAACACGGACAAATACGTTTCGTGGCTTCCGACTTTTCACGACATGGGATTCATGGCGGGCATCCTGCAACCGCTCTACGCCGGAATCCCGGTCGTTTCGATGTCTCCAGTCGCGTTCCTGCAACGTCCGTTTCTCTGGCTGCAAGCGATCTCACGCTACCAGGGAACAACGAGTGGTGGTCCAAACTTCGCTTACGATCTCTGCCTCCGCAAGATCACACCCGAACAACGAGCCGAACTCGATCTCAGCCACTGGACCGTAGCTTTCAACGGCGCCGAGCCAATTCGCCCGGAAACGATGGAAAGATTTTCCGCCATGTTTGCGCCGAGCGGATTCCGGCGCGAGGCGTTCTATCCGTGTTACGGATTGGCTGAAGCGACTCTCATCGTAACCGGCAGCGTGAAGGCGCACCCGCCTGTTGTGAAGAACGTTGCTGCGCAGGCGCTCGAGCACAATCGCGCACTCGAAGCATCGATCGACGATGAAGCTCGTCCGATGGTCGGATGCGGTCAGGTGTTGTTGGACCAGAACCTCGCAGTGGTCCACCCGGAAACACTGACGAAATGCCGGTCCGGTGAGGTTGGCGAGATCTGGGTCTCAGGGTCGAGCGTTGCTCAAGGGTATTGGGGCAAACCTGAGGAATCGGAACAAACCTTTCACGCCTACACACTGGACACCGGCGAAGGTCCCTTTCTGCGGACCGGCGACCTGGGATTTGTAAGTAATGGCGAACTCTACGTGACGGGAAGACTCAAGGACCTGATCATCATTCGTGGTCGCAATCATTATCCGCAGGACATCGAGTCGTCTGTCGAACGAAGCCATCCAGCCCTGCGCCCGGGTTGTGGCACCGCGTTCTCCATCGAAGCTGACGGCGAAGAACGACTCGTGATCGTGCAGGAGATCGATAATCGACGGCAGCCGGACGTGAACGAGGTGCTGGAAAACATCCGCGCCGCAGTTGCAGAGGAGCACGAACTTCAAGTACACGCAATCGTTCTAATAAAAGTTGGACGGATCCCCAAAACAACCAGCGGCAAGATCCAACGCCGGGCCAGCCGGGCGGCATTCCTCGCCGGGAAGTTGGAAGTCATCGCCGAGTGGCGCGCCAACGCAGCGGCGACAGCTCAAAAGAGCGTGACTCCTGCGCCGCAGCACTCGGAATTAAGCATCGCTACGTGGCTACTTTCGCAGGTGGCGGCGCGACTTGGCATTCCCTCTGACCAGGTAGGCATCAGTCAACCTATCGCTCGATATGGATTGGACTCACTTGCGGCCATCGAGTTGATGCATGGCATTGAGACTGAATTCGGCGTGGTCCTGCCCATCACGAGCCTTCTGCAAAGCTACAGCATTGTTGAACTCGCAACTCAAATTTCGGCACTCGTAAAAGCTGCTTCATCCAGGCAGCAAAGTCTGGCCTCCTCGTCCACTGCGACTGAATTTCCACTCTCCTACGGTCAGCGGGCGCTGTGGTTCCTGCACAATTTGGCGCCTGAAAGTCCCGTCTACAACATTTCCGCGGCCGTAAAGATAGAAGCGGGCATTGACGTCGATCAGTTTCGGCGCGCATTTGAGCAGATAGTTGATCGGCATGCCGTGCTGAGGACGACGTTCTCAGTTGTGGATGGCGAGCCGGTGCAAAGAGTGAACGAAGATCGCGCCTTTGATTTTCGTGAAGAGGATGCTGTTAGCTGGAGTGAAGAGTTGCTGCGTCGCACGCTGGTGTTGGACGCGAATCGTCCGTTCAACCTGGAGCATGGGCCACTGCTCAGAGTGTCGTTCTATCGCAGATCAGATAACGAGTATCTCTTACTGTTGGTGGTCCATCACATCGCCGCCGACTTTTGGTCGCTGGCAGTGATATTGAATGAGCTCACGGACCTATACGCTGCGAAGGACGCGCGAGTTAACCTGACCCCTCCAACTTCTTCCTACGCAGACTACGTTCGGTTTCAGACAGAGACTTTAGCGAGCAGTGAAGGCGAGCGGCATTGGACCTACTGGCAAAAGCAATTGGCCGGAGTTTCCCACGTTCTGGACCTGCCAACCGATCGTCCCAGACCGCCGGTGCAAACTTATCGCGGCAGTTCGTTCACGTTCAAGGTAAACGCGGAGCTAACGAACAGGCTGAGAGAGTTGGCCCAGAATAGCGGGGCCACACTTTATATGACGCTGCTCGCGTCGTTTCAACTGGTCATACATCGCTACACCAACCAGGATCAATTCCTCGTTGGCTCACCAACTGCCGGCCGCAGCCGTGCAGGCCTGGCCGACTTGGTGGGCTACTTTGTTAATCCGGTTGCTCTGCGCGCAGATTTTTCTCGAGACCTGACGTTTGCTGAGTACCTCGACAAAGTGCGCGAAACCGTTCTGGGAGCTTTCGAACATCAGGACTTTCCGTTTCCACTCCTGGTGGAGCGGCTACAGCCTGAGAGAGATCCGAGCCGCTCTCCGCTGTTTGAAGTGGTGTTCGCGCTTCAGAAAACGCACGGAGCCGCCGGCAAAAACCTGTCGCCATTCGCGCTCGGCGAGTCGGGCGCGCGTTTCAAGCTCGGCGATCTGCCGCTTGAAACTGTGGCCCTGGATGAACGTGTGGCCCAATTTGATCTGACGCTCATGATGTCAGAAGAGGAAGACGCTCTCGCGGCGTCTCTGCAGTACAACGCAGACCTTTTCGATCATCAGACCATGGAGCGCATGGCGACGCACTTCCAAACGGTGCTGGAAGCAATCGTCACAAATCCGCAGCAGCAATTTTCATCTCTGCCGCTTTTACCCGCGTCCGAATCGCAACGGATGCTCGTCGACTGGAACGACACGAGTTGCGATTACGCAGCCGGCGCTTGCGTTCACTCACTCTTCGAAGCGCAGGTAAAGCAAACTCCCGCTGCCGTGGCAGTGTCCTGCGGCCAACAGTCGCTGACTTTTCAGGAGTTGAATGCGCGATCTAATCAATTGGCGCGTTATCTGCGCCGGCTGGGTGTTGGTCCGGAAGTGCCTGTAGGCATCCTGATGGAACGTTCGATCGAAATGGTGGTCGGCATCCTCAGTGTTTTGAAGGCAGATGGTGCTTATCTTCCGCTCGATCCCGCTTACTCTCACGAACGGTTAACGTTCATGCTTCAGGACGCCGGCGCGCCGGTGTTGTTGACCCAACAATCATTGGCGCAAAGCTTCAGGCAGGAAGACCGGATACAAGTTTTCTGCGTAGACACTGACTGGCAGGAGATTGCGGAAGAAGAAACTGATCTCGCCGGCAGAGTGTCGTCGGCAAACCTCGCGTACGTTATCTACACCTCCGGCTCCACTGGACGGCCGAAGGGGGTTGAGATAGCGCATTCCGGCCTCACCAATCTGGTTGATTGGCATCAACGAGCATACGGCGTCACCTCCGGCGACCGTGCAACGCAACTCGCAGGACCTGCGTTCGACGCGTCGGTTTGGGAGTTGTGGCCTTACCTTACTGCCGGCGCCAGTATTCATATCCCCGACGAAGAAACACGCGTCTCCCCATTCAAGCTTCTGCAGTGGTTGGCCGACAACGCGATCTCAATCTGCTTCCTGCCCACGCCACTCGCCGAGGCCGTCATTGAGGAACCGCTGCCCGCTTCCCTGAAACTGCGAGCAATCCTGACCGGCGGGGATGTGCTCCACCGTCGTCCAGACAAAGCTTTGCCGTTCATGTTGGTGAATCACTATGGGCCAACGGAAAACACTGTCGTGGCAACACGCAGTTTGGTCATCCAGGAAGCAGATGCGGAAACACTGCCGCCGATCGGAACTCCGATCGCCAATACCCAGGTCTTTCTCTTAAACAACCATTTGCAGCCTGTTCCAGTCGGCGTCCCCGGCGAACTATTCATCGGCGGAGTCGGTTTGGCACGCGGCTATCGTGATCGACCGGAGCTCACAGCCGAGAAGTTTATTCCGAATCCGTTCAGCGATGAGTCCGGTGAGCGACTCTATCGAACGGGCGACCTCGCGCGTTACCTGCCTGACGGTCAGATAGAGTTTCTCGGACGGCTTGATCATCAGGTCAAGGTTCGAGGCTTCCGCATCGAGTTGGGAGAAATAGAAGTTGTACTCAGCACGCACCCGGACGTGAATGAGGCCATTGTCGTCGCCTGGGAAGACACTCCCGGCAATACGCGTCTGGCTGCTTACGTTGTTCCATCATCGCCCGAATGGCCCACCGTCGCACAACTCCAGAGTTTCCTGAGAGAGAAACTGCCGGAGTACATGGTCCCTGCGGTCATCCTGTTTGTTAACGAAATGCCGTTAACGGCCAACGGCAAGATTGATCGTGGTGCGTTGCCGTCGCCGGCTGACTTCATTTCGGAGTCTGCCGCAGCGTCCATGCTTCCACGCACGCCGATGGAAGAACTGCTCGCGGGAATCTGGGCCCGAGTGCTCGGTGTAGAGCGAGTGGGCACGCATGACAACTTCTTTGAGCTCGGCGGACACTCACTGCTCGCGACACAGGTGATTTCACGGATCAGAGAGACGTTGAAAGTTGACGTCTCGTTGCAAAGCCTGTTTGTCTCGCCAACGATCGCCGCCTTAGCTGAACAAGTCGAGAAGGCACTCCATGTCGAGCATCGTGCGGATGTGCCGAACCTGGCGCCGGTGCTGCGAGATCACGATCTGCCACTGTCTTTCGCTCAACAGCGATTGTGGTTCCTGGACCAGTTGGAACCGGGCAACACGTTGTACAACATTCCCGCCGCCGTGCGTTTGCGTGGGAGTCTCGATCCGAGCGTGCTGGAGCGAAGTGTTAATGAAATAGTGCGCCGTCATGAAAGTTTGCGTACGGCGTTCAAGGCAGTTAAGGGCGAACCAGCGCAGGTGATCTCTGCCCCGCAGCATCTCCCGCTGCCAGTTGTGGACCTGCGAGAGTTGCCGGCGAGTGAAAGAATCGAGCAGGCGAACGCGTTGATGGATGAAGAGAGACGCACGCCATTCGATCTTACTGCTGGTCCACTGATGCGTATTTCGCTGCTGCAACTGGATGCGGAAGAGTATGTCCTGTTGCTGACAATGCATCATATTATCTCCGACGGTTGGTCGTTGGGAGTGTTGCTGCGCGAGTTGACGACGCTCTACGCAGCTTACGCAGCCGGAGAAGGATCACCGTTACCGGAACTCCCGATCCAATACGCCGACTTCGCCCAATGGCAGCGCGAGTGGCTCAGCGGAGAAACATTAAATGAAGAATTAGATTACTGGCGCCGGCAACTCGCCGGGGCTCCATTGCTGCCACAGCTTCCGACCGACCGTGTGCGTCCGGCAGTGCAGACATTCCGCGGTGCGCTAATCCATCAGAAATGGTCGCCGGAGTTGAGTCAGCAACTGAAGCGCTTGAGTCAGCAGGAAGGTGTGACGCTGTTCATGGCGTTGCTGGCAGCGTTCAAACTCTTGCTGTCGCGGTGGAGTGGACAGGAAGAGGTGGTCGTAGGAGCGCCGATCGCGGGGCGAACGCAGTTGGAGACGGAGCCGCTGATCGGATTCTTTGTGAACACTCTGGTGCTGCGGACCAGTGTGAGTGGGAATCCGAGTGTGCGGGAGTTGTTGCACCGCGTGCGCGAAGTATGTTTGAGCGCATATGCGCATCAGGACGTGCCGTTTGAGAAGCTGGTGGAGGAGTTGCAGCCAGAGCGCAATCTCAGTCATTCGCCACTCTTCCAGGTCATGTTTGCAGAGCAAGACTCCGCAGCAATCGAGTCGTTGAGTTTAGACGACGTCGAGATCGGTGCGGTTGAGAGTGATACCACCACTTCCAAATTCGACCTGACGTTGTTTGTGTCTGAAGGTCAGAACGGGTTGGTTGGCACCGTAGAGTACAACACCGATCTTTTTGATGACTCAACCATTCGACGCCTGCTTCAGCACTACACTCAGTTGCTCGAGGCTCTCACCAGCACCAGCACTGAACAGCCCGTCTCAGCGCTGAGCATGCTGTCCGCGTCCGAGCAACAGCAGCTTCTTCACGATTGGAACCAAACCGATTCTAACTATCCTCAAGACCGCGGGCTTCATCAATGGTTTGAAGCGCAAGTGGAGCGCACGCCTGAAGCAACCGCGCTGGTGTACGAGGAGCAGGAGCTAACCTACGCAGAGCTTAACGAGCGAGCCAATCAGTTGGCCCACTACCTGCAGTCACTGGGC
>JAICGZ010000193.1 GCA_025922875.1 Pyrinomonadaceae bacterium | reverse complement strand
TGAGCGCTTACGAAAGCCTGCGAAGCAGGCGTAAGCATAAAGCCTGGGGCGAAAGCCCCAGGATCGTGATCGATAATTTAGGTTATGAGCCCGTGAAACGGGCGACAGCGCTGCCGCCCGCTTCGCGGGCTGAAATTCTTTTATTACGTTGCCGTAGGGTTCCGCTCGCAAAGCCTCGCTCCACCCTAGGCTTTATGCTAACGCCGGCTTCGCCGGCTTTTGTACGACTCCTTCGCAGGCTCGTCTACAGCACTGTAAATACTGACAGTACCGAAAACCCTGCTCGCGGCTAGAATTCTCCAAACAGTTCAATAAAGGAGAACGGATTATGGAGATCAAGCCGCAGGCAATGGCAATACCCCACGAGACGGACCATTTAGAGCAAGGTAAGTACGGGCCAATCTATCCGAGAACTCCGGCGAATTACGGCTTTACCATCATCGCGAAAGTTAAACCTGGCCGCGAGCAGGCAATCCGCGAGTACGGCAAAACAATTGAGGCGGCGGTAAAGGCAGATCCATTCGTGCTTGCACCTCTCAAGCTTCATTACCTGCGCTGGGTTCTGTTTGACGTAGGCTCCGGACTGCACTTCATGTATCAGGGCATTTTCGACACTGACTTCGATAAGTACCTCGAGGATGCCGTCGCGCTGTTTGTGAAGACCGGCGTTACTACCGTCTTCGTAAATCTCGAGGGCTGGCCGGAAGACTGGAAGACAAACATAGAAGCGGTGACCACTTTCTTTCGCCAGCATCAGCGTCCGAGCTTTTTGGAATACGGCGAGTATCCGTATGTCACTGCGGATGAAATAAAGAAGGCGTTAAACGTAAAGTCCGCGTTATCCGAAATGCTGGACCAAATGCAGTAACGCACGATCGGGAGAAAGGCTCATTCGCGATGAGTGTAAACAATCGTCACGCGCGCACTTACAACCAAAACCATACTCCGCGCAAATACACTCCGGGAAAACGCCGCCTCAGCATTTACTGGACGTGGAGTTATCCATGGGAAACGCAACGCGATCCGGCGGCGATGGAAAATCGTTTCTCGACCATGACCGAAGTGCGCACCGTGCTTTGGCCGGCGTACGAAGAACCGCAATGGAGTGCCGCACAGTTTCTCCAGGGGATCGCCGGCACGCTCGAATTATTTCATCGCTCGACACTCAGCTTCCAGGAGATTGCAGGTGAAGTCACGGGCCATCCAGTCGCCGTATTCCAGCGAATCGATCAGGCCGGATACAAACAGCCAATCGATGAGCGCATACTTGCAGACACCGACACGCTACTGGTTTTCGGCCTGGACCACCTGCCTTCCGAACAGACTGCGGCACCGCAAGAGATTGAAGCGATCAAAGACTGGCTGAAACGGGAGGGCACCTGCCTCATGATTGGCCCGCATCACGACGTCGGCTTTGTCGAAGATAAAAAGCAACAGCAGATGGAATATCAGCACCATGGCGATGCACTCGTACCACGCCAGCAGCGGTTCGGCCAGTACACGCGCTCGCTAATGAAAGCATTCGATGTTCCAGTGATAAATCAGTGGGGACTGCGTCCAGCCTTAGTGAAAGGAACCAGGGACATTGCGCCGTTAACCGCGTTCCGGGACCTGGACCAACTTGGCCTGCTCAAGGATGTCCCCACACTCAACTTCCATCCACATCTGCCGCACTACGCATTGACAAACGATAACGGCAAGACGTTGAGAGTGTTGGCGCGCCAGCCGATCGATCTCGATCGCCCGCACCCCTTCACCGCGGCAGGCAATACGGAATTCAACTGTCTTCTGTGGCTGCCACCCGACAACAGACGAGCCGGAGACATCGTGATGGTTGATTCAACAAACTTCACGACGCTCTTCGGCGGAACGGAAAGCCTGAAGAATTTCTGGAAGAACATCGCTACCGCTTAGGAGATTATTCGTGAACTCGTTACTCGAGCTGGACGACATACAAAGCGGCGTGTTGCGTCCACGTCCTGCCCCGTACGTTGCGACTTACATCGCACTGCGCATTGACGATCGCATCGCGGGACGCGAGTTGATGAGTAGAGTGTCGAAGGTTGTGACTTCGGCTGCCAATCCGAACAGCCCGTTGGCAGACACGTGGGTCAGTGTTGCCGTGACTTACCAGGGCCTGAAGGCGCTGGGTGTTCCCCAGGTCTCGCTCGACAGTTTTTCATGGGAGTTTCGGCAGGGTATGGCCGCAAGGGCCAGGGAGTTGGGTGATGTTGGATCGAGCAGTCCGGAGCATTGGGAGGAACCACTCGGGACTCCGGATGTTCACGTTGTACTCGTGGCAGTTTCGCCCGATGAAGCACAACTTGAAGCAAGCCTCGCGCGCGCACGAAACACTTACCAGCAAATGAAAGGAATCAAAGCGATCTGGCGTCAGAACTGTCATGCCTTGCCGAATGAGAAAGAGCCTTTTGGGTATCGAGACGGAATAAGCCATCCAGCGATCGAAGGAAGCGGCATACCTGGAAGCAATCCCAGGGAAGAACCACTCAGAGCAGGTGAGTTTGTACTGGGCTACCCGGATGAGCTTGGTGGAATTCAGAAGACTGAGCCTGAAGTGCTCGGACGGAACGGCACCTACGTTGTATTTCGGAAGTTGCATCAACGCGTTGCTGAGTTTCGTCGATACTTGAAATCCAATTCAAACAGTCCGGATGATGAGGAATTACTGGCGGCCAAGATGATGGGACGGTGGCGTAGTGGTGCTCCACTCGCTCTGTGCCCGTTTCACGACGATCCCGAACTGGGTGTCGATCCGCTGCGCAATAATGACTTCCTTTTTAAAGCAGACGATCCGTCAGGCTTGAAAACACCGGGTGGCTCGCACATACGCCGCACAAATCCGCGAGACGCATCGATAGCAGGTGTAGCCAGAATTCATCGCATGATTCGTCGCGGAACTGCTTATGGTCCACTACTTCCCGAGGGTGTTATCGATGACGACGGCGCCGATCGCGGGTTGATGTTTGCTTTTGTCGGCGCACATATTGGCAGGCAGTTTGAATTTGTCCAATCGCAGTGGATTAACGATGGCGTCTTCTTTGGAGCTGGTTCTGATAAAGACCCGATCATTGGCTCGAGTGACGGCGCCGGCAGTTTCACTGTGCCACGTAAGCCGGTGCGGAAGCGCTGCCAGGGAATCCCGCAGTTCGTTGTCACGCGCGGCGGTGAGTACTGCTTCATGCCGGGATTGAAAGCACTGCGTTGGCTCGCAGATCTTCAAACATAGAAATCATGCAAATCATGCCTAATCCTGTAAATCCTGTGAAGCGGCTTTACAGGATTAACACGATTATCAGGATAAACATGATGGTGATTTGCACAATTGCCGTTCTTGGACCAGTTCACGCCCAAGTGAGAGGCGTGTATCCACTCGGTATGAGTGCGACTAATTCAGGAGTAACGCCTGCTTCGGGTTTTACCTACTCAAATCAACTGCTCATCTACTCACGAGATCAATTCAAAGGACCTGACGGCGAAGTTCTCGCCACGGGTAATAACTCCGTGGTGATGGACATGAATACTCTGACGTGGGTGAGCAAAAAAGAAATTCTCGGCGGTGCTAAGTTTTCGATGTCGGCAACGTTGCCCGTTGCCAATAACTCTCTCACTTCAGACGTCGCCGGCCCGATTAGCGGCGGTGGCGGTTTTGCTGACTCGTATTATCAACCAGTCATTTTGGGTTGGAATAAGAATCGTGTTGCAGTTCGCGCCGTTTACGGCTTCCTCGCACCGACCGGGAGATTCGACGCTGATGCTAACGATAACGTCGGTTCAGGTTATTGGACTCACGCACTGTCTTCGGGGCAAACATTTTACTTGACGGAGAACAAAGCCACGTCCGTTTCTGCGTTCCAGATGTATGAGTTTCACACTACCCAGAAGGAGACGAGGATCCATCCGGGACAAACCTTAAACCTGGACTATTCAGTGACTCACTCGATTAGTTTGGGAGACGAGACGAGTCTTCAAGTCGGGCTCGTCGGGTACAACCAGTGGCAAACCACAGATAAGACAGGGCCAGCCATTACTCCGCAGCAGGCAACCGCACATTACAAAGTAAACGCATTGGGCTTTGTGTCAAACGTGATGCTGCCGTGGAACAAAGCGAGTGTGGGCTTCAAATACTTTAAGGAGTTTGCAAACCGCTCGACGTTTCAAGGCTACTCGGTCCAGATCTCAGGAGCGATTCACTTCTGATGGAAGAGATGATTGCACGAGGATGGGAAGGCCTCGTAGACCGCATCGGTGGTCCAATGACTTTCCGTCTGATACTTCAGCCGGCGATGGCGGCTCTATTGGCATTGCGCGCCGGTTTGAAAGATGCTCGTGAAGGTCGACCGCCTTACTTCTGGACACTACTTACTAATCCCGGGCAGCGCGTTGATCTGTTCCGTGAAGGCTGGCGTTCAATCGCCAGGGTATTCATCCTCGCAGTGATCATGGATTTAATTTACGAGTGGGTGATGGGCCGGTGGTTTTATCCCTTGGAAACACTCATCGTTGCCGTGATCTTAGCTGTTATGCCGTACCTTTTACTTCGTGGTCCAATTAATCGCATTGCCCGGCGTTGGCGTCGTGCGCCTGGCGTGGAGGTGTGAGCACAGTGCTGGACGTGATCGTGATTGGAGCTGGACCAGCCGGCGTCGTGGCGGCGCTTCGTGCCGGAGACCTGGGGGCCAGGACAGCGCTGGTCACGCGCGATCTTTTTGGCGGCATGGCTGCGAACGATGGCCCGGTCCCGGTGCGAACATTGGCGCATGCGGCGCGACTTATGCGCGATGCCCGGCAGTTGGGTCGATACGGCATTGAAGTTGGAGAGCCGGTTCTTGATTATGCGTTGTTGCTTAAGCGCGTACGCGAGGTCACGTGCGACGTGCGCGCGCATTCTGCCTTTCGACAACAAATCGATGATGCAGGTGTGACGCTTTACGAGCAAAGGGGCGCTGTTCGTTTCGTCAATCCACACACCATCGCGACTGCGAGCGGATTGGAGCTTCAAGGTAAGAACATCATCATCTGCACGGGTGGCGTCAGTCGTCAATTATCGGTTCCCGGATTCGAGCTGACAGCAACTCACAGCGACGCCTGGAAACTTAACGAAGTGCCGCGTTCGATGCTGGTGATTGGAGGCGGAGCGACCGGCGCGCAGGTGGCATCGATCTTCAACGCGTTCGGCTCCAGGGTTCAACTCTTTCACGCGGGGCGACGGATTCTTCCAACAGAAGACGAAGATGTGTCAAAAGTTGTTGCGTGCGCCTTTCGCAAAACAGGCATTGAAGTGAAAGAAGACTTCGGTGTGATCGAGTCGTTCGAAAAGACACCTACAGGCGTGCGGATGAATTTTTCTAACGATGGCAACCAGCGAAATGCGGAAGCAGCGCTTGCCGTAACAGCGATCGGCTGGGTAGCGAATACGATAGGGTTAGATCTACCTCACGCCGGTGTAGAGACTGATGGCAGGGGCTTTATTAGAGTCGATCAATTTCTTCGAACGTCAGCCTCAAACGTCTTCGCTGCCGGCGACGTCACGGGTCGATTAATGCTTGCTCCGCAGGCAATTCATGATGGTTTTATAGCTGCGACCAATGCCGTCAGAGGCCTCACGATGGAAATACCGGAGCGGGTGGCGCCGACTGGCAGCTTCACTGATCCTGAGTATGCACAAGTTGGTCTAACCGAAGCGAGAGCTCGCGCGACTCACGACATCGTTGTGGCGAATATCAATTTCGATTCAACCACACGCACGATCATCGATGGCCGCACTGAAGGTTTTTGTAAGCTGATTGTTGAGAGGCGGACACGTGAAATTCTGGGTTGTCATGTTGTTGGAGAACGTGCTGTCGAGATCACTCAAGTTGCCGCAGTTGCTATGTCCGGAGGAATGCGCGTCGATAGCCTTGCGCGGGTTCCTTTATCGTTTCCGACCTATGCTGGAGTACTCGGTCGTGTTGCAGCAAACGCCACCCGCCAACTCAATCTAAACCTGCCCTGGCAAGCCACTTGAATTGCTTGCATCAACTGTAGGGGCGGCCCTCCGTGGCCGTCCCTCTCACGAAGAATGCGCAATATAAACGAGGGGCGGCCACGGAGGGCCGCCCCTACAACTGTCAATTTTGACAGTTAATCGCTCTATTTCTATTCGGTACGATATTGTCCTCTCAGCCTTAGAAGTCGAGGTGAGGGTGAGAAATCGTTGATGTGCAACTCGTTCAAAATAGGAGTCGTGCTCGTGGTCTTTGTTTGTGCGGCCGGTCGCAGCGAAGCTGGGAGATTCGGATAAAGTTGATACCGGCGACGTGAGACTAATCGTTGGGTGGCGGGAAGGAGAATGCCACCCTGATGTTCATAATTATTTACTGAAGGATAGCGATCAACTTTTGCTTTGCACCCGTTCCCTAACCGATACGGTCGCGGAACGTGATATTGAAATAGCGCTTAATAATGCTACTTCTGCAAACTCTGCCTGCCGCAGCCTTATTGATCTCTCGCTGGGTAATGGCGGGCTCGATAACGTAACGGTAATCGTTGCCCGCTATTCGATCCCCGGCGGCTTAAGTAGAAAGAGGTATGTGTCGTGAATCGAATGAGATTATTAATTTCGCTGGCGTTAATTCTATTGGGCGGGTTCACCGTGCTCGCCAAATCAAAAGAAGAGAAGCAGGCTGAAGCTCGCAAAAAAGCCGGCCAGACGCTGGAACGTCTTTACAAGGCAAAGCCGTCCGCGCAGGCTGCAATCAAGGCGGCGGCCGGATATGCGGTCTTCAATAGTGGCGGCGCAAAAATTCTGGTTGCGGGGGCCGGAAGAGGAAGTGGCATTGCGGTAGATAATGCAACGCAGAAAGTCATCTACATGAAGATGCGGGAGATCCAGGCCGGCTTGGGAGTGGGCGTAAAGAAGTTCAGCACGATTTTTGTGTTTGAGACCAAAAATGCACTGGGGCGATTCATAAACAGCGGTTGGGAGTTTGGTGGACAAACGACTGCCGCGGCGAAAGCGGGTGATGGTGGGGGATCGCTTCAAGGGGCGGTATCGGTCTCGCCAGGAGTTTGGATGTACCAGTTGACAGACAAGGGGCTTGCGCTCGAGCTGACCGGTAAAGGGACAAAGTACTTCAAAGACGACGACCTGAATTGAGGGCGGGGTTCAAAACAACTAACGTATCATCTGGGCCGTTGCGGACTTTCTAGGTTCGGATCTCTAAGGGCTTTGCCCTTAAAAGTCATGATGATCGGGCTTTGTGCCGCAATCAACGTAATTGTAGGGGCGGCCCTCCGTGGCCGCCCCTACAGTTGCGCCCTTGAAGAAATAATTACGAGCCGCTGCTGAAGACTTCCTACTAACTGTTGTTTAGGATCACGGCTTTGCCGCGATGAAGTACAACCGGTTCGCGGTGGCCAGATAAAGCGCATCGCCGGCCAGAGCCGGAGGCGAATAGAGCGGCGCATCCATCTCGATCTGCGCCAGCAATTGCTTTTGCCGTCCGGCACGAAGGACGGTCATAGTGCCTTCTTCGTTCCCAACGTACAGCCGGTCGCCGGCCAGCAGGAGGCTTCCCCAGATGGCTTCGTTCGTTTCGTGCTTCCACACCAGCGCGCCCGTGGTCGCGTCCAGACAATGAATCGTTCCACCAACGTCTCCAACGTACAGCAGACCGTCCTTCTCAATGGGCGTTCCCACTACGCGACCGACCTCGCGAGAAGTCCAGAGAAGCCTGGACCTGGTGACGTCTCCCTGGCCGTTGGGATTGATCGCATGGATCAATGAAGGTGCGTTGCCATGCCCAACACTTTGTCCCATCGCAACGAAGACCCGGCCCTCGGCGAAGACCGGTGACGCAAGGATAAAACTGCGCGAGAGAACGCCTGGGTATGGCAGCCAGCGAGCGTCTTTCGGGTTGCCGTCAAATCGCCAGACTTCGTGACCCGAAGCCGCGTCGTAGGCTCGCAGCCAGCCGTCTCCTCCGCCGAAGAGCACCTGCATGCGACCGTTGACGTTGGCCGCCACAGGGCTGGACCACTGGCCGTGCAATACCTGCTCGCCTGCGCCGATGGCGCGCCACACCACTTCGCCCGAGTTCTTGTCCACCGCGATCAGACTTGGAGCGCGCGGCGATGGGACACGCGTGTGGCCTTCATTCTGGCCGTTGGATGTACTGACCATCAGTAGATCACCAACGGGCAACACTTCGCTGTTGGTGGCTTCATGCGGAAAGACACCCAGGCGGCCGCACATATCCAACTCCCAAATGATGTCGGCCGCAGCGTTGTCCTGGAAAACCTCTTCCCGATATGGACCATTGTTCTCGCCATCGCGGAAACCTTGTGTGTCCAGGCAACGGAGTTGGCACTCGGCGGTGACGTAATACAACCGGTTTCCTTCCACATACGGAGCACTTGTGGTCGAAGGCAGCAGGAACTCTCGCAGGCCTCGCTCCACCCGTGGGGCTATGTCCTGCCAAAGGAACTCGCCATCCATCGCCCGAAAGGCCTTGAGCACGCCGCATTCTTCCCGGTAGGCGGGGTTCATCGGCGTGGCGTTGTCAGTGCCCACATAGACCACAGTACCGGCAACCACGGGACGGCCAAACGTCTCCTTTCCCAACTCGACACTCCAGACGATGTTCCGCCCTGTGCGTGTATCCCAGTCAACCGGGGGATTGCCCGCCGAATTGCTCATCTGGGCCAACGTCGTCGGGGGTTGGGGGCCGATGGAAGGCGCGGGCGCTAGCGATGACCCGCTAAACTCTCCAGACTCGACGCCGCCGATTCGCTTCAACGCCCACTCAGCTTCGTTATGCAGTGTGGGATCGTTTGCAGCCGCTCTTAGCGCCGCCGTGGCTGTCCGTGCCTTCGGCCCGATGCTTCCGAGTGCACCGGCCGCGAAGATGCGCACATAGAGGTATTCATCCTTCAGAGCTTCGATCAGCTGCGGCACAGCGGAGTGTGCGGCTGGGCCGATGCTTGCGAGGGCCTCACACGCCGCCCATCGCACGCCGGGGATCGGATCACCCAGGGCTCTGGCGAGCTCCCTGGTCGCCGCCTCCGCCTTCGGACCGATCGACGCCAAGGCCTCCGCCGCGTAGATACGAACGTATGGATCATCGTGCGACAGAGTCTTGACTAGAGCACCTACCGAAGGACTGGCTCTTTTGCCCAAAGCTCCCAGGGCACGTGCGGCATCGCCCGCTACCATCGAGTCCTTGTCTCTTAGTGCTCGTCTCAGCGCCGGTTGAATCCGTTCTGTATGAGGCACCAGGTCAATCAACTCACTAACGGCGCTGCGCCGGACGGTGGGCCACTCATGACGAAGCAGGTCCACCAGCAGCGGAATGGCCGCTGGACCGATCCGCTGGATGATTTCAAAAGTCACCTTGTGCAGGTCTTCATTACGGCGGTTGAGGAGTCGTCTCAGCAAAGGCAACGAACGCCGCGCCCTCTGGACCAGGGTGGCTTCGGCGATCGCCCGGACCTTCGGGTCGTTGGCCAGCAGGCGATTTTCCCAATCACGTACCGAGGCGGGTGGCTGAGGGAGTGAACCCGTGGTTTGAGGGAATACTGGCGCCGGCAGAATGCAGAGCAGCGTCCAGATGAACAAATCTCGCATGCGAACGCGACGACGCCGCGCGGTCATCATCTCAGGTGTAAAGCGTAAAAATTGACCATCCACCGTAGAACATTTTCCTACCGAAGACTCAGGGCGCCGCCGATCATTCTCTTCCGCGGTTGGTATCAACAGACACGAATCTCGGGAGAGACTAACTTCTCGTTGAACGGAAGATAACTGTCAATAGTTACAGTTTGTGGAAGCTATGATCTCTGTGTAATCGAACTGATCCGAGTGCGGCGACTTTCTACGGCCATGCTAGATGCGGTCATAGTTCACGAACGGCATTTTCAAAAGACCTTTTAGGGTCTGCCTCTCCTTAACATCGAATCCATCAAGTCCATAATTGAGTCTGCGAAAATCAATTGAACTCGTATACGTGCCAAAGAGTCTGTCCCAGACAGAGAAGATATTGGAATAATTTGAATCAGTTTCCCGCTGGTCACGCGAGTGATGCACCTTGTGCATGTTTGGTGTAACTACCAATAGCCGCAACAAGCGATCCACTCGACCCTTCAGCCTGATGTTGGCATGCTCCAATTCAGCGTTGAGGCCAGAGAAGATCAGGTACACAATGACGGTCGATAGCGGAATGCCAAACACAACGATTGCCGCTAACTGCCAGAGTATTCGCCAAACGGTTTCCCCTGGGTGTTGACGGAAAGCAGTGGTTACGTCAACCTCGTTCTCAGAATGATGAACGCGATGGAACTGCCAACCAAGCCACGATTTGTGCAACAGGACGTGCGCGAGATAGGCAAAGAGATCTAACGCCAGGACACCAAAGATGATCTGAGCCCAGGACGGGAAACCCAGGAAAGCAAATAGCCCGACACCGTTACGAACAGAGAAGCCGGCCAGATAGGCTGAGGAAAACGAGAGGCTCAGATTCGTGATCACAAGCATCAGCGTCAACGCTATATTCGGTATTGCATGTCGCACTCGACTGTATCGAAAGCGGTAAAGTGGAATGATCGACTCCAGCGCCCAAAGAAGACCACACAACACAATCAGCATTGCTAATCGCGCTTGATCTGTCACTAAAGCTTGCATGATTCTCGACTCGATCTATTAGCGACCCGGTCACTTTCGGCCGCCGGCCGCTTCAACTCTGCGATTCACTTCATCCCAATTCACGTTTTGCATGAAAGCGTCGACGTATTTCGCGGCCGCCGCGCCGTAATCCATGTGATACGCGTGTTCGTACATATCGGTACCAACAGCGGATAGCCCATCGGCGCGTTGTGCATGTGATCCCAGGCCCAGTAATTGTGAACTTCGCCCGTGTGCAAGTTGTAGGAAAGAATTGTCGTGTGCCTTTTCGGTTGCAGGCAGCACGTAGACCGAGTTCTTGATCGCCACCGCGCCAAGCTTTTGCAGCTTGCGCCAGATCCTCACGCGCAGATTTGTCGGTTTGGGCGGCAACTGGTGAATCAATAAGACCCATTCCTGGGTCATTGTTTTGCGGAGTGGCATAAGTAACGTGAGACGAAGTGTAACGAGTGTTACATCTTTAGGCAAGCACAACGGGACTGTCCGCGTTCAAGCTCTGCCTCAAAAGTCTGAACTTGAAGGGCGCAACTGTAGGGGCGGCCCTCTGTGGCCGCCCGTTTCGGCAGATTTCCGATAAAAACGAGGGGCGGCCACGGAGGGCCGCCCCTACAGTTGCGCTGACTGTGGCACAAACCACTTTTGGTGCAAGGTCGGATCGTCAAAATACCCTATTTCTTTGAACTGCCGGTGCGAGAAGCATTCCAGCCAAACGATCCGCGAGCCGTGACTTCAACTTGCGCAAAGCCTGCTCTTCTTTTTCGGCTGAACGTTTGTCACCAACTTCCAGATACGACAGCCCGAGACCATAGTGCGCCGAGGCGAAGTCGGGTTTAAGCCGAACGGCGGTTTCAAACGCCTTCACCGCCTGGCGATAAGAACCAGTGCCGTAGTAAGCGCGACCCAGGGCGTCCTGGATTTCCGCTTCACCAGGTCCAGGAGTTGACTTTGTCTTGTCTTCCAGCAGTTTTGCCTTGACACCATATAAGGCTTGCTTCAGAGGGTCGACCGCGGACGCGTAATCAGACAGTGCAAGATAAGCAGTGCCAAGCCGGAAATAAGAATCTGTATCAACAAATGCACGATTTAACTTGATAGCTTGTTTGTAAGCTGTGATGGCAGGTTTGTGCTCGCCGAGCGCCGAATGTGCGAGTCCAAGCTTTGTATAAGCAATGGCATCCTGCGGGTTAATCGCTACAGCCTGCGTCAGTGATTCAACTGCGTCTTTGTATTTTCCGGATGCGAGGCTGGCCATCCCTTTGTTGAAATGACCGGCAAACGATTTCGTATCCGTTCCGCCGGGATTGTTATTCGAGACAGGTGCCGGCACTGGAGGGGTTTTGGCAGTTTCAGTAAGCGGTGAAGGCTGTGCCTTGGTCTCGGTAGGAGTTGATTTCTCCACTCGCGCGTCGATCGTGGTCGGCGGTGGGCTATTTGGAATCGAAGCCACTTCCACTGGTCGTGCGAAATTGTAAGTGAGAACACTGTACACAGCGGTAGGCTGATCTGAAAAAGCCGACATCAGGAAACGAGCTTTGCTTGCTGCCGAAGTTGCCGCGTCGAAGAGCATCGGATTACCGGAAGTCGCGCGTGCCGTAGTGACAACTCCGTTCTGATCGATAATCAGCTCCACCTGGACCGGACCGGCGGCTCTCGCTAGCTCTGCATCCGCGGGATACTGCGGTTCCGGAATCTCAATCGCCGCCTTTCTGAGAACTTCTTCAGAAAT
>JAICGZ010000192.1 GCA_025922875.1 Pyrinomonadaceae bacterium | reverse complement strand
GTAGCAAGTGAAAATTTTGTGGCTTAACTCACTGTCTCATTTTGGGGGTTCACTCCAATGCATGAGGATGCGTCGAGCTCGTCTAGGACGGAGGTTTTTATTGAAACAGGTTATCCTGTGAAGCACAACTCAACCCAGGTGGCTAATGAAACTCTCTCACCGAGGGGTGCACCTCAATTCGTTGTGGCATATTTGGGGCCGGAATAAATGGAAATGGACCGAGACCGAATGGGACCGGACGTCACCAAATGCAAAAACCCTTGATTTTGCTCGTGGCTGCAACTCGATTCAAAATCAATTAGTTAAGTTTTCGTACCTCACGAGGTTCGGGACCGTGAGGTTGCAGGTCGGTTTTCATGTGTTTGTAATATAACCCTTACCACTCCTCGTGGATGCAAACGCTTGTGTTCAAGTCACCGAGAGCCTCTGTTTCGTTCTGCTGCTCTGTTGTCGCTGACGATAAGTCAGGAATCCAATATGGCCCATAGATATAATCCTCGCTACCAAGCCTGTCACTTTCGTGGTGGCCCTTTGTTCGATAGAATCCTACCCACTGTTTACGCTGCGGTATCCAGTGGACGATCTTGGAAGTAATATACTGCTCATTTGTATTGGAGGTTAGCTCTGCCTCAGAAGGCATGACCGGTATATGGGTTTGCGTGCCATGAGCGACAATTTCTAAACGAACTCTGTCTGGCTGACCCTCAAAGCCAAACTCCTTTATCTCGAAAACGGTAGCTTGCTGATTAACCTTAACTATGATTCGGCTCATGTTATCGTTCCCTTTATCGTATAGTGTTCAGCCTCATTAAAAGCAGCGGCCTATTGCTTGACATCAGACGCCGCGCATACTTATCAAGCTTTTGAGATCGCGCCACGATTATCATCTGAGATGCCTAGATGCAATCTGATTTCGCGATCAAAGTACCTATAGTCTTCATCAAGTTTTTCATATGCACCCTTCATACTGGCATACTGTTCTGCCCGTTTTTCCACTACAGCAGGATCATTCCGTTTTAACCGGCGTAAGCTGTCATACCAATTCACCATCGCTAATATGTTGTAGGCTGAATCATGCATCCGCTCAAAGATTTCTTTGGGAAGAATGGCTTCCTCTTCGTAAAGCAGTTGGCGAAATGTATATTCAAAATTCCGTAACCGCTCCATCATTCGATCGCCATCTTGCGGGTGCAGAGCGTTATCATCAGCTGCACTCATGATTGCGCGGGCTTCATTGCGGGCACGATGAACAATAGATAAAGCTGCCTTCAGTGTCTCCATCTGCTGATCGAATATATTTGCTCGCCGTCTAGTCTGTTCCAGAATTAGCGCCCTATTCTGCTCCTCGAAACTTTTGAACCGAGCATCAATCATGTTCTGTAAAATCATTTTTAGAATAAGGCCCACAACTGCTGCGCTTATTCCCGCCGCTGATAGAGTGGTTTTTAGTAGTTCCCAGGACATATAACGTCCGCCTTTTTGGCTAACTTTGAAGCACCCTAAACTCGGGGGTATCTGGCTTCCGTACAAAGACGGCCCTTAACGCTTTTGGTATAAAACCAAAAGCAAAGTCGGTCAAGTTGTTTTGTTTTGCTATGTTATGTTCTTGGAGGCCGAGACAATATTGAACTATAAAGACTACGAAGATAACTGTTTCTTCCTAGATTCTTCAGCGCTCATTGTTCGCTTCTCTTTGACGGAGGTAAATGGGTCCAGACGTTACTGCTTCAGCGGGCGGAATCGCCTTCCAGACTAGAGGGCTGAGATTTCGAAGTTTCATTTTCTGCATGGCAGCCGCAAGCCATAAGCAGGTTGATGTATGTATAGCCGACTTCGCGAACCCGTAAATGGTTGAATCCCTGCGAAAGAACGAAGACCGCGAGCAGCGACGCGATGAACCAATAGAAAGTACCTAACCGATTAACGTTTGACACCCAACTAGTGAATTGGAACACTAAAGTGCCGCCACTTAGAACAAGGCTGTAGCATGCCGCCAGAAACAGTACGCCCGTCATTCGTACCTCCGCCTCCATGCGTTCACTTTCCTCCCACAAAGTCGGTGCGTTAAGCCGAAGGAATCGTTTCGCGGAAGCAAACGGTTGATGGCCAGGCAAAATGCCAGGCGAACATCCGACCTTCGTTTGGAGTTGCGTTGAAACCTTCTGCTCCGTGGCCTGGTACAAACCAGCGAAGGGAAAGAGTCGGTCGCAATGAAAACCTTTCGGGATGTCCTGTCCAAACCAAAACGTATGTTTCGCAAGCAGCCCAGCTACTCTCATCGCAACGGGTTTGAGCGTATATCCGACCACAAGAGACAACGTAACCAATATTGAGGCGGCAACCCATGAAGAACTCTGCCTCGCCACACTAGTGAAATCCTCCCAGGCCGTGAAGCTGGAATTGATAACGGGCACTTGGCCGTACAATAGAACCTGGAGCGTCGCGCAGAAAAGAACCAACCAAACAAAGCCCGGAAGGAGGATTGCGAGCAAATCCAAGATCGTAATCGGGATCGGTCGGAATTGAGGTTCCATCGCAGTTGAATAGAAGCCAGACGGCGGATAACGCCTCAAATTAAGCTGTACGAAACCAGCGAGCTACTTATGCGGCCCTTCGACTGAGCCAATGAGTGTACATCACATCTTCTCAGGCTCGACACGAGTTAGATCGACTCCCTTTCATTATAGCGATTTTGTGGACCAAACGATGAGCGTTAGGGCAAAGATGGAAATCAGATAAAGAGCCTTTGTCGGCATGGCTGTAATGAGTACTCCGACGCGCGTACAATACGCGTACATCGAGAAGCCTAAAATAGACCGAACGAGCCTACATCAGCCTAAAGCGTTGCTAGCGTAAGCTCGTTGGAGTCAATAAGATCCGTTGATTTCAAACCACTTCCGCGATTCGGTAGGCGGCCCTGAAAAGGCCGGCGTCGGCGGTTCGATTCCGTCCCTGGCCACCAATAATTTCAACATCTCGCAGTTCGTAGAGATCACCGCCTCTTCATGTGTACCACGGAGTGTAGGGAGATCATGGAAGTGCGGCCCGGCCGGGTATCCTGCTAACATCCGTATGGGTGTTAGTGGCAACCAGTTGATGCCGAACCCTTGGTCCACAAATACTTCGCCAGTTGAACAGACAATGCCAAGATTCACACTACTTTTCTTCGTGATCGTCATTACCTGCTTATCAACTCATGGCCAGCAGCGTGAGGATCCACCCTGGTTAAAGGAATTCGTCAACAAACGCATTGTTTACCAGGTGCCTGGCATGCAGAACGTCAGAGTTAAAAGAAATCTTGTCTACAAATCTGCGGGTGGACGCGAGTTGCAGATGGATGTGTATTCGCCCCGATCGTCTCGCAGACGTTTGCCGGCTGTCCTTTTCATACATGGCGGACGCGTCCCGCCCAATCTACTCACGACCCCGAAGGATTGGGCCGTCTATGTTTCATTTGGCGAACTCGCCGCGGCATCCGGTTTCGTCGGGGTGACGTTCAATCATCGTTTTTATACGTGGGAAAGTCTGGCTGACTCTCAAGCGGACGTGATGGATGCCATGAAGTACGTGCGTGCGAATGCCGCAATGCTGGGCGTCGATCCTGAGAGAATAATTTTATGGGCCATCTCAGCCGGCGGAATATTCCTTAGTGAACCACTGCGCGATCGGCCCGCGTATGTAACGGCCCTCATCGGTTACTACGTTGAACTCGACTTGCGCAATGCGCGACGAGCCGCACCAGCTTCAGTTTCAGACGATACCTTAAGAGACTTCTCTCCAGTTTATTACCTCGAGAAAGCTGCCGCCGTTCAGCCCGAATCTTCAGCTAAGAAGAACCACATCTTCCCACCGATGTTTATTGCGCGGGCAGGACTGGATGAGGCGAGTTTGAATGGCGGATTGGATCGCTTCGTCCAACTGGCGCTGAAGAACAACGTCTCCATTGAACTATTCAACCATTCAGACGGCCATCATGGATTTGATATCGAAGACGATAACGAACGTTCGCGCGAGATACTGAAGCGCACGATTGAATTCATAAGAACGCATTCACAAGTTAGAAATAACTCCGCTCGTTTCTGATTTCAATCTTGCCGCCCTTCACCTTTGCTCTTATGAAGATCGAAACTCTAGCTATCCATGCAGCGGCTGATCCGGATCCGGAGACTGGAGCGATCAGCCCGCCTATCTATCTCTCTACCACCTTCGAACACGGGCCAGCCTCTGAAGAATTGCATGGCTATACGTACGTTCGCGATAAAAATCCCACGCAAGATCGGCTTGAAGAGGCGCTCAGTCTATTGGAGGGTGGCGAGGGGGCTCTTGTTTACTCGTCCGGAATGGGAGCAGCTATCACGCTGTTGTTGACCCTCGATCCTGACTCGCATGTGATTTTCCCCGAAGATGTGTACGCGCATGTTCGTGTGGCCCATGAACAATACCTGCCGAAATGGAATTTCCAGGTTAGTGTCGTGGATATGCAAGACCAGAAGGCGATCGACCACGCGATCCGTCCCAATACAAAACTGGTGTGGGTGGAGACACCGTCAAATCCGCGCATGCAGATCACGGACATTGTTGGCGCCGCCCGCGCCGCGCACTCGGTCGGCGCGTTCCTCGTTGTTGACAATACATTCGCGACTCCAGTGTTCCAGCGACCTCTGGAACTCGGTGCGGACATTGTTTTGCACTCCACGACGAAATATTGTGGGGGCCACAGCGATGTGCAAGGAGGCTGCCTGGTTCTGAGAAAGCGCGACCAGCTATACGACAAACTCTTTCACGCGCGTGTGGTCCTCGGCGCTGTTTGTTCGCCATTCAATTCATGGTTAGTGTTACGTGGGCTGCGAACTCTGCCTTGTCGCATGGAGAAACACGCGGCGAATGCGCTGGCGGTCGCAAAAGCACTCGAGACTTGTGAGAGTGTGGAACGAGTGTTCTATCCCGGATTGCCTTCCCATCCGGGCCATGCTATCGCCTCAAACCAGATGAGCAACTTTGGAGGAATGCTTTCGATTTTGGTGAAGGGCGGACGAGAGCAAGCTGTAGCGGTGGCTGCGAGGGTGAAACTTTTCAGGAATGCCACCAGCCTCGGTGGTGTGGAAAGCCTGATCGAGCATCGTGCCTCCGCAGAACATCCCCACTCAAAGTCACCAGAGAATCTTTTGCGACTCTCAGTCGGCCTGGAGAATCCGGACGATCTCATTGCTGATCTTCTCCAGGCACTCAACGCATAAAAGCATGATTTCTGACGTTTGAGGCAAAGCGTAGCTGCATGTAAGTGTGTAGAACGAAACTTTCGAATCTCTCGTAAACAAAATGATTTCTATTTACTGGTCAAATCAATTGTGACGCGTTCCACACTACCTATAGCCGGTGGCAAATCCCAACAGTTCACGATCTTAAAGATCGACGCGATATTTGACTTTTACAAACCGAAACCGCCGCTTTCGAAATTTGTAGATACTTTTTGGTTATACGGAGGCCACGAGGCGGAGCCCAGGACCGACCACATTCTTCCAACCGGCACGCTCGAACTCGTAATCAATCTCCGGCAAAACGAACTGCGATTTTACGACGCCGAACGTCCTGAAAACTGCGCTCGCTTTTCCGGTGCGGTCGTTTCAGGTGCTCATGGGCGCGGCTTCGTGCCCGTGGCAGAAGCCTTTATCATCGGGGTTCATTTCAAACCGGGTGGCGCTTTTCCGTTCCTTGGACTTTCGGCGGGCGATCTCGCGGACACTCACGTCGATCTGGAAACACTTTGGGGACCGTCGGCCCGCCGGCTGCGGGAGCGACTTTCTGAGGCAAAGACTTCTGCCGAGCGGTTTCAGTTGCTCGAGGAGGCTCTATTGCGCCGCTTGGGCGAGGGCGTTGAAAAGCATTACGCGGTTGCAGCGGCGCTGGAGATGTTCGGGAAGAATCAGGCGGGGCCGCGAGTCAGGGAGGCCGCAAAGTATCTTGGGCTAAGCCAGCGCCGGTTCATTCAGGTTTTCAAGACGGAAGTGGGTATGACGCCGAAACTGTTCAGCCGGATTCAACGGTTTCAGCAAACTCGGACTTTCATCCAACAGAATCCTTCGCCCAATTGGGCGGCCCTTGCCCTCGATCTCGGATACTTCGACCAGTCACACCTGATACGTGAATTTCTCGAGTTCTCGGGTTTTAGCCCAACCAATTATCTAACTCGGCACAAAAGCTTCATCTTGTTTTGAGTCAGGTCAATTTTATCCAATACGGGTGTCGCTTACGACGGCATAATCTTTGGTGGTAGTGGGTCAGTTTGGATTGTGCGACTCCAAGGAGGCGCACAATTCAAACTACCCACTACCATCTTTGGTATGGGAGATTAATGATGAAAATAGGGAATGGAATTCTTACGGGATTGATTGCGGTCTACGACATCACGGCCGGTGCTATCCAGATGAGCAACGGGCGAGCCCGGTCCATGGTGGGCGGCGTCGTAGCGTTGATCAGCTTAGTCATAGGTGGCCTGGCTCTGGCACGCGCCGGTCGTATCGAGACCGGCAACGGGCGAGCCGGGGCCATCGTAGCCCTGGTGCTGGGGCTGATTGGCGTGGTCCTTAGTGTGGTGCATCTGGGTAGTTCCACCGGTGGTTTCGGCACCGGCAGCGGGCGAGCCGGGGCCATCGTAGCCCTGGTTTTCGGGCTGATCGGCATGAACCTCGGTGGACTGGCTCTGGCCCGCTCTCGCCGCGCCCGCAGCACCGTCTGATCCGGCCATGTACCGGGTCAGACGCGTAATTCTCAGAAAACTCTCATAAGCCTCTCAGGACTTTCATCCGGCCCTGCCTTACTGTCCACAGCTCGAGTGGACGAGCCGTTTCGAGGAGTTCAGCATGTCTTTAACGAATCCCAATAAGTCCAATCGATTAGTGGCACGCAGTCAGAAAGTTTTCGAGCGTGAAGGATGTGCCGGCTGTCATACACCGCCGCTCTACACTAATAACAGGCTCGTACCTGTCGATGGATTCGAAGTACCTGCAGAGCACCGGCAGATGTATGTGCCAACAGGATTCAAAGGAGCGGGTGTGACTGCTCGCGCGGTGAAAGGACACCGCTTTGGTCTTGGATTGTCGCCGACTGACCGTCAAGCGTTGATTTCATTTCTCAAGACGTTGTGAGATGTAGCAAGAACAGAGAACACAGAGTGGGAAATACGGATGGTCACTTCTTGTCATTTGGATTTTGTCTGATCACCTCGAAGAGCTGAAGTTTGATCTTTTTCTCCGACAATGCAGAACACTGTCTGATGTGATCCAGCGCCGTCTTTTCGTCAGAGTTAGAGATGCTCTGATAAGCGTTCGGATAGGCGACCTGATTGACCCGTAAGTAATACGTTCCGTTCGGTTCGACGGTCAGCACCTCTCTCGCGCGCCCCTGGTTCCAAGGCATCTGTAGAACGTAAGATCCAACAGGCACTCTGAAGCCTATGAATGCTTTTTCCGGCATTCGCAAGAACTCTTTCCCGTCTATGAAAACGACTGCTTCCGGATTCAGGACGATGATTTGAGTGCCGTAATTAAACGTGTCAACACCGCGATACAAGTAAACGGTTCCATAGTACTTCTGTGTGTACTCGCTTGAATTGTAATAGGCGATGAACTCACTCGTTACATCGAGCGTCTTTCCTCTTTCAAAAGGCAACGCCTTGAATTTGCTGATGTCATAAATCAGCGCGATTTTGTGCTCGTCTGCGAAGGCATCGAGTTTCACACCGATATCGCGCGCGAGAGAAGTTACGTCAACCGCCTTTTTCAACGCATCAACATACCGTGTAATTCCGTCCCGCTCATTACGAAACTGACCGGTATCGATGAACGCGACTTTGCCCTCAGGCAGGTTGCGATTCATGGTGACGATCCAATCAGTTGCGCCATTCCTCGCCAGTGGCTCCATCTCTTCGAAAGCGGCCTTCCATTTCTTTTGCTGACCCAACACCAGCACTAGTTGAATGCGCCAGAATCCGTGCTTTGGCGCGAGTTTGACTGCTTGCCGGAAGTAAGACTCAGCGCGCGTCCAATCGCCTGCGGCAATGGCCGCATTGCCCGCTTTAGTAATTTCCTCGATCTTTGAAGACTCTTGAGGTGGTCGCGGATATACGACTATGGACATAATCGCAACGACCATCAGGGATTGAAGAAGTAACTTCATTCGTCTTTATGATTTTGAGCTTCTTTGTGGCGCTAACTATTCTTAGCGGCTCCAGTAAGTCTTGATTCGCTGGTCCAGCATGGGAAAGGGAACGTAGTCCGCGCTGCGGCCGGCACGTCTTAACTCGCCGACCATTCGCATTGCGCCATCCGCATTCCTCGTGTGAACCAAAATCGTCGAAGCACGCTGAAGTTCCGGGTTTGAACAGAGCCAGAGCGCCACGGCGTATCCGGTTCTTTCGTCGTCCGTCGAATCCGCGTGGTAATGTTCCGGGTGTAGATCGTGATCGAGAAAAATCGCGTCGTAAGAGCCCGCGCTCAGCAACTGCTGCGCCTCTTTCACGTTGTTGGCGATATCGACAAAGTCGCCTTTGAAACGAGTCGTGAACCAGCGGTGGCGTCGCACGTCGTCGTCAAGGAGAAAGACTCGAATCGGATGGCGCTCCGCGCGCACAGAGTTCAAGCCGAGTTTTCTGAGTAACGATTGCCACAAACTCATATAGTTTGAAAGTCTCCCATAGAACCGAGCGCAGCAGCGCCGGTAGATGGTAAAACTTAGTCATCCGTTACTGCTAAAGGCATTATAAGGTATCATGCAAAAGGTTTACTTTTTCAACTTAGGTGAATAGGTGATAGACGAGGGCGAACTCCGCGAGACGGGGAATACAGAGGTCTGCGAAGAATGCTTCGGCACCGGAACCAAACTCGATCCGGTGAAAGGCGCGTTTCCTTGTCCTTGCCGCCGGCCGGATCGCGTCAAAAAGTTGCTTACCGCGGCGCGAATTCCGCGACGATACACGGCGTGCTCGTTTGGTAGTTTCAAGAGTGCCGCCGGTAGTTCACAGGATCGTGCGCTGCTCCGTGCTCAGAGTTTAGTTAATGAATATCCGGCGGTGGACCGCGGCTTGTTGTTTATGGGTCCTGCGGGCGTGGGGAAAACCCACCTTGCGGTTGCCATTGTCAGAGGATTGATCGAAAAAGGGTTTGCAGGTGTCTTCTCCGAATTTGGCGCCTTGCTAAAAGAGATTCAGGATTCATATAACCCGATCTCTAAATCATCCGAGTTCAAGGTGCTGGCTCCGATTTATCAAACCGAAGTGCTCGTGCTGGACGAACTGGGCGCGACCGTCCCAACCGATTGGGTGCGCGACACGATGTATCAAATCATTAACAAACGATACAACGATAATAAGTTGACCATCTTTACTACCAATTACTCGGATGAACGGCGCTCAGATAAAGAACAGGTGTTGGAAGATCGAATCGGGGCGCGACTACGAAGCCGCCTCTACGAGATGTGTACAAAAGTGGTAATGGATGGCGGTGACTATCGCCGGTTTGGACTACACGTTTAATGCCGAAACGCACTGACATACACAAAATTCTGATCATCGGCTCTGGTCCGATCGTGATCGGCCAGGCCTGTGAGTTTGATTATTCCGGAACGCAAGCCTGCAAAGCGTTGCGACAGGAGGGTTATGAGATCGTCCTCGTCAACTCCAATCCAGCGACGATCATGACCGACCCCGAAACCGCGGACATTACTTACATCGAGCCACTCACAGTCGCTGCAATCACGGAAATCATTCGTCGCGAACGTCCCGATGCACTCCTGCCGACCGTAGGCGGGCAGACGGCTCTCAACCTCGCGATCGCGCTCGAGGATGCCGGCGTGCTTCGTGAGTACCGTGTTGAAATGATCGGCGCGAATCGCGACGCGATTAAAGTCGCTGAGAATCGTCTGCTCTTCAAGCAGGCGATGGACGAGGCCGGGTTGAAGATGCCTCGAGGCGGTTTTGCGAAGTCGTGGGATGAAGCAAAAGAGATCGTCACGCAAACCGGTTATCCCGCGATCATTCGTCCATCGTTCACTCTGGGCGGAACTGGCGGAGGCACCGCGTATAATCCTGAAGAGTTTGAAGAGATCATCCGCGGTGGTCTCGCTGCTTCGCCGATCCATGAAGTGTTGATTGAAGAATCGATCCTCGGCTGGAAAGAGTTTGAGCTCGAAGTGATGCGCGACCTTGCCGACAACGTCGTGATCATCTGCTCGATCGAGAACTTCGATCCGATGGGAGTGCACACCGGTGATTCGATCACCGTCGCACCCGCGCAAACTCTGACTGATCACGAGTATCAGTTGCTGCGCGATATGGCCATTCGAGTAATTCGAAAAGTCGGCGTGGAGACTGGTGGTTCAAACATTCAGTTTGGCGTTAACCCTGAGAACGGCGAAATTCGCATCATCGAAATGAATCCGCGCGTGTCGCGTTCTTCCGCACTCGCTTCAAAGGCGACTGGTTTTCCGATTGCGAAGATCGCAGCCAAGCTTGCCATCGGTTACACGCTCGACGAGATTCCCAACGACATCACACGCAAAACTCCGGCGTCGTTCGAGCCGACAATCGATTACGTTGTCGCAAAGATTCCGAAGTGGGACTTCGAAAAGTTTCGCGAAGCGGAAGACGTCCTGGGAACGCAGATGAAGTCAGTGGGTGAGGTGATGGCCATTGGCCGCACTTTCAAAGAAGCCCTCTTCAAAGGACTGCGCTCACTCGAAGCCGTCAAACCTTTGCGATTGGAAGACATCTCGAACGATGAGTTGCAGCGCAAGCTGGCGCGGCCAAACTCGCAACGGTTCTCCTACATCACTTACGCGCTCCAGCACGACTGGCCCATCTCTGAAATTTATCGTCTTTCGCGTATCGATCCATGGTTTCTGGACCAACTCCAGCAGGTGATGGACATTCAGAGCAACATCGAAGGCGAGAAGCTCGAGGAGATTTCGGCTGACGAGTTGCGGGCGTTCAAAGAAGTGGCTTTGTCGGATCGCCGCCTCGCTTACCTGACCGAACGTTCCGAGGATGAAGTGCGTGAGTACCGGAAGAGTTTGGGAATCGTTCCGGTTTACAAACGCGTCGACACCTGCGGCGCCGAGTTTGAATCGCACACGCCGTATCTTTACTCGACTTACGAAACTGAAGACGAAGCAGCGCCGACCGATCGCCGCAAGATCATGATCCTGGGCTCCGGGCCAAACCGGATCGGGCAGGGAATCGAATTCGACTACTGTTGCTGTCACGCATCGTTTGCTCTTCACGAGGCGGGTTTCGAGACCATCATGGTCAACTGCAATCCGGAAACAGTTTCGACTGATTACGACACTTCGGATCGTCTCTACTTCGAGCCGCTCACGTTCGAAGACGTCATGAACATCGTCGATGTTGAAAAACCGGAGGGCGTCATCGTTCAGTTTGGCGGCCAGACGCCTTTGAATCTCGCGATGCGATTGCATCATGCGGGAGTGAAAATAATCGGCACTTCTCCTGACTCGATCGACCTCGCCGAAGATCGCAAGCGATTCGGAGCGCTGCTCAAAGAACTCGGCATACCGCAGCCTGATAACGGTATGGCCGCATCGGTTGAAGAGGCGCGAGAAGTCGCTGGGCGGATCGGTTATCCGGTTTTAGTGCGACCGAGTTACGTTCTCGGCGGCCGCGCGATGGCGATTGTCTACGATCAGGAAGCACTCGAGACGTACGTTCGCAACGCCGTTGGCTTCACACCGGATCGCCCCGTCCTAATTGATAAATTTTTGGAGCAAGCGGCGGAATTTGATGTTGATGCGCTCGCGGACGACACCGCGTGCGTGATTGCCGGCATTCAGGAGCACATCGAGGAAGCAGGCATTCACTCCGGCGACTCGTCCTGCGTCTTGCCTCCGGTGCGCATCGATCCCGAGCATCTCGAGACGATGCGGCATTACACGAAGAAGCTTGCGAAAGCGTTGTCAGTCAGTGGGCTGATGAACATTCAATTCGCGATCAAGAACGATCGCGTTTATGTGCTGGAAGTAAATCCACGCGCCTCGCGTACTGTTCCGTTCGTTTCGAAAGCCACCGGAGTTCCGATTGCGCGAATCGCTGCGCTGGTGATGGCCGGACAAAAACTCAAAGAGTTTGGATTGCCGGAAGAACTATCAGTGAGGCGGTTCTTCATCAAGTCGCCGGTATTTCCGTTTGCGAAGTTTCCGGGAGTCGATCCGGTTCTGAGTCCCGAGATGCACTCGACGGGCGAGGTGATGGGAATTGGCGATACGTTCGGCGAGGCTTACGCGAAAGCGATGATGGGTGCTGGTTTGGGTTTGCCTGCGGTGGGAAAAGCGTTTCTGAGTGTGAACGATGCTGACAAGGGAGCGGCGGTTTTGCTCGCACGTAAGCTGGCGCGGTTGGGATTCAGTGTCGTCGCCACTCTTGGCACGGCCGCGCGGCTGCAGGAAGTGGGAATGAGTGTCGAG
>JAICGZ010000191.1 GCA_025922875.1 Pyrinomonadaceae bacterium | reverse complement strand
GTACGGCCTTTGGCCCAAAATTGCTGGAGCAGAGCTCGAACCAGGGGCACAGCCCCGTTGCTTTTCACATCGAACGGCGAGGCAAAGCCTCGCCGCACATCAGGCGGCAAAGCCGAAGCGAACGACTTTTGAGGCAAAGCGCTCAGTCAGCGTTTCTGTTCTCGTGCGCAACGATCCTCATGTTCGTTGAGCGGGCCTGGCTGTGTAGAATTCACGCCACGATTTCGGTGGTTGATCCGCCTCGTTCGGTACGATCGCAAAAATCAGGAGCAGCAGTCCGACAACGATGTCATTCTGAAGAGCTGGCGGTGTGGGATATGGAGCTAAGAAACCGAGTGCGATTAGCCACAGACCAACCGCGAGATTAGCGATATGCGCATATCGCAGCGGGGGCCAAAAGGAAATCAAAGCAAGTACCATGACAACCAGCGCCGAAAGTAAGTCGCTGAACCATAAGATGCGATCGTCCGGACTGTGCCGGAAGATAAACGGACTGACGGCAAGCCAGCAGCCAAGCATTACTTCAACAACACGCGCCCACATTTGCTCCTCGCTTACGCCACCAGCGCCACTTGATCAGCCTCGCGCGATGCACGTCCCCAAAACACATTCCAAATTACTTGCGGCTTTCGTGTCCTGCGCCACACGCGTCTGAGATACAGCAATGTTGACCAGACCTCGTCGTAGGCAAGTGCAACAAGTATAAGAGAGATCAGAGCAGTGACCAGACAGAGAAAACACCACGCACCCACAACAGCGCCCTGCAACACAACCAATACGACGCTCACGATTCCCAGTGGGATTACGTCAAACCCAAACAGTAGGACCATCCAGGGCCGGTACTGCCAGCGACGCGTCGAGCCTGCGAGCCCAAAAACAAGATCACCCAAATACGCGAGCGCGCCGAGTGCCGAGTCAGGTATCCGAAACCAACGCCGCATCCGCTCAGAAACTCCGGAATCAAGCACCTGACGTGTTTGTTCGCCGAACACCGGATCCCAGACGTCTTCAATCAATCGCCACTGATAAAGCGCCATGTACGACGCGATTACAAAAGCGACGCCGGCCAGGATACAAATCGGTATGCGGTGCTTCCAAAAGGAGGGATTGTGCTTCCAGGGCGGAGCGCTTACGTCAAGTGCCGGAGTTTTGTCAACAACTACATTCATTCTGAGTTTAGGCTTCACGTATGCGCTCGATCTCGTGAACGAACCACTTCTACCGAGCATTCGGCGCCGTTTGCCACGGCGGTTGAAACACTTCCTAAGAGAAAACGATCGAGACTATTGGTCCAGCCGCTTGCACCAACGAAAATACAATGTGCGTTCAGTCGTTTCGCCTCATCCAGCAATACCTTTTTTGCGTCTCCTTGTTTCACCTCAGCGGATGTATCGAAGCCCACTTGACGCAGGTACCTGGCAGCGGCTTCAACTATCGTCTGCACTGACCGTCGCTCTGATTTACTGTCTTCCTGCTTAGTTAACTCCTCGTTAAGACCACCAAAAGCCATGGGTACGTTCGGATCTTCCGCCGTCACAACGTGAGTTCGCATGCCCAAGGGCCATTCGCGCCTCGCCACCTCCTGTACGGCAGCGTCACTGCCTGGCGATCCGTCCACACCAATTATCAAATCGCGTGCAGATGATGGACTAACAGGTGGTTTACGCCCCACGCGTACAGAGCGACGTGCTTCGTTAATGATTTTTTGCGAAACACTTCCGAGGAAAAGCCGCCCCAGAGCAGACCGGCCATGTGAACCGACTACAATCAGGTTTGTATCGAGCTCATTCGCTCTGTTTACCACTTCCTCCCACGGCGACCCGGTACGCACTTCGACACTTACTTTCCACGATGATGAAATTGACGATAAACGCGTGAGCGCTTCATTCGCCACAGAACGCGCTTTCTCGATTGCCTGCGCTGCGATCTCGTGTGCCTTTCTAATCTCGGGTGGTGTGTAGGTAGGGAAAGGCTCGAAGGTGCCGGCTGACATGCCGGTTGGAGGCAACCAAACTTCAGCTACTGATAAAACAGTTGCTTCTACGTTCTTTCCTAATCCGGCAAGTTTTAGATCATCGAGTGATGCGTTTGACCCGTCGGATCCGTCGTAAGCAATTAACACTCTCATCCTGTCAATTCCTCATGAGATCAAATTCACGCCTGGAGTGGGTCCGTTGGAGCATCGGTGCAACTGTAGGGGCGGCACTCCGTGGCCGCCCGTCTTACGAAGAATGCGCAATATAAACGAGGGGCGGCCACGGAGGGCCGCCCCTACAATTGCGCTGATTGTGGCACAAAGCCCGATCATCATGATTTTTTGAGCAAAACCTACTGACCCAGACCTTTAAGCATTGATCTCGAGCGATTGCAGCATGGTACGGAACGCTCGGTTGTAAACCTGTGATTGATCCCGCGGCGCGACACCGATCATGTAGAACAGGTTGCCATTCCGCAGCATGGTGGTGTAGACGGTGACGATTTCACTGCGGCCCGTCACGTTCGATCTGCCCATCAGTCTCGTGCTGAGCGCTTGATGCCCATCCATAGTTGCACGTCGAAAGCTACGTTGCTGCCGCAAGTAAGGATTACTTTGCAATAGCGCATTCACGTAGCGTTGAGACGCCTCGCGCAAATTGTTGCTTTGCGCGTTGACAATCCCGACGACTGCCCCGTGAGTGAACACCGCTTCGCCCTGATACTCCCCAAATGCTCCGGGAGGAGCGAACGTAACCGAGTCGCGATCCGAAAACTCGCGCCAATTCGCCGGCACCCGGACACTGAAAAGATTGCCGCCAGTATGCGTTCGGTAACTCCTTGACGGATATTCCACGCGACGTTCAATACGACTCTCAGCCGGATATCTGCGGCCGCTTGAACTACCGCCACTTCGGGCAATTTCCTGCATTGATGGAGCCCGCGGCATACTGCGCAGCTCTGCCTGAATGCGGTTGAATTGAGCAGTGTCCTGCGTGGCTCGAGCCGAGTTGACATTCAACAGCCGCGCTTCGCGGTTGATACGATCGTAGCGATCGCCAGGATTCGGATGGCTGCTCAACCACTCCGGGCCACCACTGCCACCCTGGCTCTCGATCCTGCGAAACATGTTGGCCAAGTCGCGCGGATCGTAACCGGCATTGGCCATAATCTGCGCGCCGAGAATGTCTGCTTGTCGTTCGTAATCGCGACTGTATTTCAGGAAGTAGGTGCTGAGTCCGAACTGAGTTCCCTGAGAGATTATGCTGCCCACTGAGCCGCCGATGATCGCACCGAGAATCGCGCCGCCTATTGCGGGCAATTGAAACTTCGCGCTCTGCGCTTCCGTTGCCTGCGCCGTCCCGTGTCTGAGAGCGATGTGTGCAATCTCGTGCGCCATCACGCCGGCCAACTCGCCCTCGCTACCGCTGGCTTCAATCGTTCCGCGATTCACGTACAATGGACCACCCGGCAAAGCAAACGCATTGATTTCGCGTGCGTTGACTACGTCGAATTCATAGTTGAATTGTGAATGGCGAAACTCGCGCGGGATGCCGTTGACCAGCCGTCGTCCGACTTGTTCGACGTAGTCGTCTACGTTGCCGCCTTCCGGCAGGATCGGCATACGCGCTTCGACTTGCGCAGCCGCTTCACGTCCAAGCTTGACATCGTCGCTGACGCTGTACTTGTTATCCGGTAGATCGATATTGGTGCCCTGCGCTAACACCGGCGCCGGAATCAAGAGCATTGCCGCAGCAACGAGCCACACTAAAACCATTCGTTGAAATCGAACATCATTTGTCATACATCCCTCCTTGTTATCGCTCGGCGCTATAACTTTCGTTTTGTTCGTCATCGGACATATCGCTTGATTGAAAAACTTTCACAAAAACAATAAAGCCCGTCCGATTGATTCATCAGGAGCGCGTAGACCGACTGCTGTAACGTTTACGACCGGCGGGCTGTATTATTTCAAACACTGATGAGAACGAATCTTCAGTAGTCCTCAGAAAGTTCTCATGCGCCTACGATCCACACAACTATAATGCCTGCGCGATCGCATCAGTTGCGGTTAATAGGTGATAACACTCACTGCTGACGTCGTTCGAAGTCTTGTTCACAACACAGTGTCATCGTGAGAAACCGCTGCAGCGCTCCGTCCGATCAGGAGCGCGTCTAACGACCAGCGCCCCGGTCCAACGATTAGTAGTAAAACGGCCAGCGCCAGGTAAACAAGCGGCAACTCGTAACTTGGACCACCCGTCGCTACGAAGGGATGGCCCATTGGAAAGTGAACGAGAAACAGCGCGGCCAACATCTGGCACACAATCCCCAATGCGGCGAGCGGCGTAAGTAGGCCAAGGATCAGCGCGATACCACCGCCGAACTCTGCGAGTGCCGCCAGTGCTTGCAGAAACGACGGCACATCCTGTCCGCCCATCGCATTCATCCAACCGGTTGGATTTTGAATCTTGGGCCAGCCGTGCAGGATAAAGGCCACACCCATCACAACGCGAACGATCAAAAGTGCCGCGGCCCCCCAGCCGGAAATAAAAGTTGGAAAGAATCTGCGCATGCCGCCGTTACCTCCTTGACCGTACTCCGGGTTTACAACGGCAACACTGTGCCGTGGTTCAACACCGGCGATATGAGTCTTCTACTGAGTTGAGTGCAACGGGTTCTTTGAACACTCGCTGTTTCTGAGGGAACGTGGGGATTCTTATCTCTGTGTGTGTGTCGTACGTTATTGGTTAATAAACCAAACAGACAACGCTGAGATTATAGTTGATGAAGGTCAAAATGTAATCTCGTCCCAGATGTTGGACTTCCGTAATCCTCACAGCCCTTTCAAGCCGCCTGGACATAAGCCCTTTGCCCGATAAACTTAATCAAAGTTTCAACAAATATATATGGGTATTCGACGTGATACATGTGCCCACCAGGCAAGATTCTCAGCTCAGCATCGTCGATTTCGCGCGCAAGTGCTTCGACTTGACCGAGATCTATGATGCCGTCTTCTTTTGCTCCTAAAACCAATGTGGGCGACTTTATCCGTCGAAGCTGTCGCCGTCTGTCGTGCGAGGCCACAGCAGCGAACTGGCTCATCAAACCTTCGAGGGTAACAGGGTAGGGAGGGTTCAGAGCATGATCTCTAACTCGAGCGAGTAACTCCTGATTCGCGAAAAGGGCACTCGAAAAACAAAAACTCAATTGCCAGTTGACAGATGTTTCAAGCTCACCGCGCTTGATGGCTTCGACGTTTGCCCACGCAATGAAAGCGGTCTTGTCATTCACCTTGGCGCTGCTGGCTGACAAAATCAATCGATTAACTTTCTCGGGATAGGCAAGAACTAATTCCTGAGCAATCATTCCACCCATTGACCAGCCGAGCACATGAGCGTGCTCAATCTGTAAATGATCCAGCAGTGCAGCGGCATCGTCAGCCAGTTGCCTAGTGGTGTAATCGCCACGCGTAACTTCCGAGCGGCCCGTGCCCCGGTTGTCAAACACGATGACTTGAAAGACCTTTGACAATGGTTCGATGATGGGTTGCCATCCTGTGATATCCACACCCCAGCCCTGGATCATCAGTAGCGGGTCGCCCCGGCCGTGAATTTCGTAGTAAAGGTCTGCTTTGTTGATTTTCGCTTTCATGTTTAAATCGCTCAGCCAACAAGCGTAACAAATCCTCAAGGCGACCTTCGTCCGAAATGTCACTCACCAGTCTTAGGTGATAACACTCAGATCAGAGTCTGATTTCTCTGTGCAACCTCTGTGTGCTCTGTGTCTGTGGTTGTTTTTACGAATGATCCTTAACCATAAAGGCACAGAGGACACAGAGATTGCACAGAGAAGAAGTCCGATCAGGACTTTTCGGGCAAAGCCCTTTGCGCTGGAAGTCGAATTGGAGGGCCGCGGGCCGCATCACGGAACCAGGCTCGCCACTCTCTTACGGTGTTCCTCTTTGCTGATCTCATGGACCAATCCATCCTCAATCAGCAAAATACGATCGGCAGCCTGCGCTAGTCGATCGTCATGCGTAATCATCACAAAGGCGACGCCGCTCTCGCGGTTCATCTCGCGCATTAGGCGAAAGACTTCCTGGCCCGATCGGCTGTCAAGATTGCCAGTCGGTTCGTCGGCGAGAACGATCTTCGGCGCATTCGCGAGGGCGCGCACAATCGCGCACCTCTGGTTCTCACCACCGCTCATTTCCTCAGGACGATGATGAATGCGGCTACCTAATCCGACACGGCGGAGTAATTCAATGACGCGCGCTTGATCCTCTTCGCTCGCATCGCCGTGGCGGATCGTGATCGGCAGCAACGCATTCTCCAGACAGCTAAACTCATCGAGCAGGTAGTGAAATTGAAAAATGAATCCGACCTGATCACTTCTGAAATACGCTAGTTCGTCCTCATCGAGTGTCGAGATGTCTACGCCGTTGATGATGACTGTGCCGCCGGTAGGCGTGTCGAGCGCGCCCAGCAGATTCAGCAATGTTGACTTGCCGCTGCCGGATTGTCCGACGATTGCAACGAACTCTTCCTTGCGAATCCTAAAATCAACTCCGAAGAGCACCGGCACGTCGATCTTGCCAAAATAGGTTTTTCTTAAACTGCGCGTCTCGACAACGACCGGAGGAAGACCCTTATTCATTCTGGTCTCTTCGTCTGACGTGATGAAGCTGGCGCTGGTCAAAATCGATCTCTCCTTAACGCATTACGTCGACCGGGTTCATTTTGGCCGCACGGCGGGCCGGGAGTACGGCGGCGACCACCGTCGAAATGATGGCGGCGATCATCGCCAACCCGAGATAAAACGGTAGAATGCGCACCGGAAACAGTTGCTCGGGCGTTTGCCCAATTCGCGTCACCGGTTGGTCAAAAAGGCTTAGCAGTAGCACGATCGTGACCCCGACAACTAATCCAAGCAAACTTCCGACGATCGCAACACCCAAACCTTCAAGAATAAAAACTCTAAGAATCTGCCGGCGCCTTGTTCCCATGCTCTTGAGAATGCCGATCTGCTTCGATTTCTGAAGCACCGACACGATTAAGACGGCCGCAATCGCAAAACCCGATGCGATCAAACTAAAAGCTGAAATCAGATAAGCGGATGCCGTTTGAACCTGAAGCGATGAGAGGAACTGGGGAAACTCACGCGTCCACGATTTGGCTTCGTACGGCAGCAGCGCCATGATGCGATCGGCAACGCTGTCAGCCTCGTAAATATTTATCAGCTTGACGTAGACCACGTTAACCGACGTTCCATAACCGAAGAGACTCTGGCCCGTGCGGAGCGTAACGTACGCGCTGCCACGGCCCTGCCCGCGACTGTAAATTCCGGCGACGGTAAACGAGTCGGACGCGTTCGTGCCTGATGTAACGCGGATCCTTTCGCCAGTGGTGACGTCGAGATCTTCGGCCAACTCCGCATCGATCACGATCTCGTCGCTGCGGAGACCCAGATATTTTCCGGAGATCAAATCCTTGGTCACCGGAGTGATGACATTCTGCAAATCGGGATCTGCACCGACGACCGCCGTACCGATGGGATTGGCTCCTTTTGAGACGAAGGCCTGACCGCTGACAACGGGCGCTACCGCGCGCACGTTTGGCAGCGCCCGCACGGTCTCAACTACATGTGGCCAATTATCGATAAACTTCAATTGCGGCGCCTGCTGTTCGATCCTGCTTGAACTCAATTCAGAGCCGTCCGTTATCCGGGCGAGGGGCCGAGGTTCCGGCTCCTCAACCGTGATCGTAACGTGCGGGATGGCGTCGGTTAGCAGCTCTGTCAGCCGATCTTGCAAACCAAAAATCAGTGACGTGATGAAGATCACGATGATCACTCCGGCAGCAACCGCGCTCACAGTCAAAACGGTCTGTCCACCACCGGAAAGAAGGTGCCGCAGGGCCAGTTGTGTTTCAAAACGAAACCTGCGCGGTACGAATGTTCTCAACAAAACGTTCACTGCTTTATCCTGCCGTTTCTTTCACTCGCACTGCATCGCCGGGTTTGATTTGCCGCACGTCCGCGATGATGCGATCGCCGGCGCTGAGTCCGGCAAGAACGGGTACACCTTCTTCGGTCGGCGGCCTCGTCACCACGGTCTTCTGGAGGGCTACGCCATCCTGGACCACGTAAACCACTGTGCGATCTCCGTCGCGTGCGAGCGCGGTTAGCGGCACCAGTAAGCGCTGTGCATTTTTAGCGGTGATAATGTTGACGTTGACAGTCTGCCCCGGACGCAGCCAATCAGGAGGGTTCGCCGGCGTAACTGTAACTTCGATTGTGCCCCGAGCTTCGTCCACAGCCGCTCCGATTTCAGTTACCGTGGCTTCAAAACGACCTTCGGAAAATGTGCTCGATGAAATGATCGCAGTTTGGCCCAGTCGCAAATCCGACAAGTTGTTTTCATCGACGTCTAAACGGATCTCGAATTCACCGCTCACTAACTCCAGCACTCCTTGCGATCCCACGGTTTGACCGAGCTCAGCATTGATCTCAGTTACAACACCGGCAAAAGGCGCGGTGACGATTGAGTTTGCTGCTTGTTGGCGAGCAACGATCAGAGCTTGTTCAGCTTCTCGCAGACGTTGCCGCGCAACTTGCACGTCCTCGGGGCGGGCGCCGCTCCTGACGGTCTGAAGCGTGGCTTGTTGGGCACGTACGTTTGCCTGTGCAGCTCTTAGGGCCGCGCGTGACTGCCGGACGCCAGACTCTGCCAACTCGACTGCTCCTTGTTGAGCGGTGACTCGCTCTTCTGCAACCCTCAGATTGGTTTGCGCCTGATCGTATTCCGACTGTGGCACGATACCCTGATTAACAAGCGTCCTGCTGCGCTCGAGTTCCTTTGCGGCAAGGTCACGTTCTGCTCTGAGTTGATTGAGTTGAGCGCGTGCTTGAGTCACTGCCTTTTGCGCTTGAGATATAGCAGCCTGTTGTTGTGTTACCTGTGCCTGTGCTTGTCGCACCTGCTCGGTGGCGGTTTGTATCTCGGAACTCAAAGGACCACGTGCAACCTGCGACAACTGCGCTTGCGCCGTGCGCACTGATTGCTCTGCTTGAGTGACTTGCGCCTCGACGACGTTATTTTTCAGTACCGCGAGTCTTTGCCCCGCAGCAACGCGATCGCCTTCCTCGACATAGAGGCTTTCCACGATGCCTTGAGCTTGAGCGCCGACTAATGTTTCCGTTTCGCCGCCGACTCTGCCACTGCTGGCGATAGTTTCCGTTATCGTTGTGAGGTTAGGTTGGACCAGCGTCACCGCAACTGGACGCTGGCTGCGCCAAATGAAGAAGGCAATAGTCAGCAGTACCAATGACAGCACTGCCAGGCGAACAACCCATTTTCGCGAAGCAAAAAAGTGCTCGCGCCGGCGAGGCACATCAAGAGCGTCCACAGCCACAGTGCTGGTTTCGCTCTGCGGTTCGGCTTTAACAAGCGCGGTTTCAGTCCTCGTTCTTACGTTTCCACCGGAGGTTTCCGACATGCTTTCGTCCTTTTGACAGCTTAACAATCCTGGGGGATTTCAGAAGTTAGATGACGATGTGATTAGCGTGTGGTTTGCAGATCATACACAGAAGTGTGTCGGCTTCGTTATGCCTCTACGATCTCTGCGCATGCGCGCGTTAAGGATTTTTAGATCTGGATGCGTCCACCACCCGGCCGCGAAATATTGTAGTGAAGAGAGTCCCGGCGAGTGAATGGTCCATCATCTTTAAACGGTTGTATTGTGACAGGGCGCAATCACGGTTTCGACTAGCGAGACATACTATCGCGAGATTGAAACGCGCAGTTGGATCGTCGGGCTCGAGGGACACTGCCTCTCGCAGAACGCTTTCGGCTTTCTTGTAATCTTTCAATCGCGCGTAAGTGGCGCCCAATCCCAGTAGTGCGTGATTCACCTCTCCGTTTAACTTCTTTGCGTGTAACTTCCTTGCGCACTCGAAGTGCTTCAGTGCTTCGTCGTATCTTTTTAACCTGAGGCAAGAGAATCCTAAACCAATATAAATTCTTGCTGTGCGAGGTTCGATACGAACAGCCTCCCGAAAAGCACTGAGTGCTTTTTCAGCTTCTTCTAAATCCAGATATGCAATGCCGATAAAATAGTGAGGCACTGCTGAATCAGGAGCGCCGGCCGCGGCACGCAGGCAAGCTGCAACGGCGTCATCAGGCTTCTTGGCCAGAGCATGGGCGATGCACAACCCATTTATCGCATAAGGCAAATGTGAATCAAGCTGCAACGCATTTTGGAACGAGACGATCGCGTCTTGAAATCGATTTACGTAGAGATAAGTGAAGCCCAAATTGCTGCTGGCTACCGCGTCTGTAGGATTCAGTTGTTGCGCCTTTTGAAAAGCTTCGACCGCGTCGTGGTAATGCTTCCCGTAATAATGCGCGAATCCCAGGCTTTGCCATGCAATGGCCGATTCTGGTCTGAGACGTAGCGCTTCGGTGAACGCGAGCACCGCACGGGGATACTGCTTGCTGTGAAAAAACGTTAATCCCAGATTGAACTGCGCGGAGTAAAGTGAGGGATCCAGATTTATTGCTCGCTGGTAACTGGCGCTTGATTGTTCCACTTCTCCAGCGCGCCATAGATCGTTGCCTTCTTTCACTGCCTGGAGAGCTGCGAGCCATTTTTGATCGCCATGGCTGGCCCTTTCTATTTCGGCCGAGTTGGGCTCGCTGATGTCCGCAACTTCAACTTCGTTTACCCCCACGTCCTGCGGAACTGATCTGTCGCCAACCTCTTGAGCACTTGAACAACTTACGACTATCAATCCAATTAGTAACGATCTCAGAACCCGCATCGCGAAACTCCTTCTAGATTTGATGGCTTTAGATCAGTACAACAAGCGAGCGATTGTTCATGTTCCGCAATGAACGTGCCATCAGTTCGCGTGACGAGTGGACCATGTTTAATCAATCTCCAACATTGTTCGGAGCTATGGAGTTAACAACTGGCTGGAGACGTACTTATACGTGTGATCACTCACGTCCGGTGGGTGATCATACTCTTTCTAAGAACACGTTTACTGGTTAAAAATCGCGTGGATACGACTGCTGTCATGAGATACCAACGGATCAATCTCGTAATTGTCTCGGCGATTGCTTTTATCGCGTTTACTGTCAGTACTTGTGCTGCGCAAACTCAAATTGATGTTTCGGACAATAGCTATTCGATACGAGATGACATACGAATTGGCCGTCAGGCAGCCACCGAGATAGAAAAGCAACTACCGACCATTGCGGAAAGAAGTCTGGTAGACAACCACGTCGAGAGTGTCGGCAGACGTTTGGTTCGCGGCATTCCTTCCCGTTACCGGCATCGAGGATTTCTGTACCGTTTCGATGTGGTGAATGTTCGAGATATAAACGCCTTCGCACTGCCTGGTGGACCGCTGTACGTAAATCGCGGTCTGATCGAAGCAGCAGCTAATGAAGGGCAGCTTGCTGGTGTGCTGGCGCACGAAATCTCACACATCGCTTTGCGCCACGGCACGGCACAAGCTACTGAAGCACAAAGTGCCAGGTTCCGGCTGCCCGCAATCGGTGGCGCGATATTGGGTGCCGTCATTGGCGGCAATGTTGGTGGACTTGTCGCACAAGGCACACAAATCGGATTAGGAATTTACTTCCTGCGGTACAAACGTGAGTACGAAGAGCAGGCGGATATTCTCGCTACGCAGATAATGTCACGCGCCGGTTACGATCCACGCGCGCTCGCGGAAATGTTCCGGACGATCGAACGGCGTTCCGGTAGCGGCGCACCGCAGTTTCTGAGCAGCCATCCGAGTCCCGAAGATCGCTACGAAAGAATAATCGAGGAAGCCAACCTCCTTAAGCGGCCGCGACCCCCTCGACATGACTCGGCTCAGTTTCAGCGCGCGCGACGATCCCTCCTGACGATGGCTCCCGCACCTTCTATGCAGCAGGCGATTCGCAGTGGAAATTAGATGGTCGTGTCGCTTTCTCCTGCTGCAAACACAGCCTACTTGCCAATAAAAGATTTTGGCTTAATCGGCGATCTTCACACTGCTGCGCTCGTTTCAAAGAATGGCTCAATCGATTGGTGCTGTTGGCCCGACTTTGATAGTCCGGCGGTTTTCTGCAAGCTCCTCGACGCCAAAGTAGGTGGCTCGTTTGCTATTAATCCGCTAAACAAATTTGTCTCGAGCCAAAGCTATATTGAAAATACCAACGTGTTGCAGACGTTGTTTGAAACTCTCTCCGGCAAAGTAAGACTGACTGATTTTATGCCGATAGGTCGTTTGACGGGAGACTACAAAGATTACTCGCCGGTAACACGTCGTTCTATTTCGCGTTTGATTGAAGGGCTAAGCGGCGAGGTCAAGATCGAAGTGATTTTCCGCCCGACGTTTAATTACGGCCGTTCCAAAACTGAGATCGAACCTTTTGCTAAAGGTGGTGTAGCTCGTGCTGGTGATGAAGCTGTCGTGCTGTATTGTCCGTTCGCGCTAAACCC
>JAICGZ010000190.1 GCA_025922875.1 Pyrinomonadaceae bacterium | reverse complement strand
TGCGCGGATTGCTGCCTCCCGGCACTGCTCAAACTCCGGCATCTCATTCACGACGCTGCCATTCAGGTACGCCACTTTAACAAATATTGGCCCATACTGCGTTTCCACCTGCACAACGCTGCGACGCAGCGCGCGTCGCTCTACTTCGTAACTGCGAATGCCGAGCGTCGTCGTCTCGGTGAACAACAACTTCATCACCGCTTCCTTTTCTTCGGGTGCGCAAAGTACAGATAGCAGCACTCCGGGCCGGTTCTTCTTCATTTGCACCGGCGTGAAGAAGCAGTCGAGCGCACCTGACTCGAGCACGCGGTCCATTACGTGTCCGATGATCTGCGGTGAAGCGTCGTCCAGGTTCGTCTCGATCATCCACAGGCGCTCGTCTGTTGGAAGATTCGATTCCGTCTCACCGACAAACACCCGCAGCACGTTCGGAAAGTCAGGATATTCGCGCGTACCTGCGCCATAGCCCGTACTTTCCGTCATCATTCGCGGGATTGGTCCATAGTCGTCGCAAACAGTCGTAATGATCGCGGCGCCGGTTGGCGTCAGGAGTTCGCCTTTTACATCGCCTGAGTAGAACGGCACTCCTTTGAGCAGTTCCGCGACAGCCGGAGGTGGAATCGGAAAACGCCCATGAGCCATCTGGACCATGCCGCTTCCAACGTGCAACGGCGAACACACAAACCGATCGATCTTCAAAAAATCAAAACAGATCGCCGCGCCTACGACGTCCACAATCGCATCGAGCGCGCCGACTTCGTGAAAGTGAACGTGATCTACGGGCTCGTTGTGTACACGAGCTTCAGCTTCGGCGAGACGCGTGAAGATCTGCGCCGCACGCTGTTTCACCGATTCCGATAAACCGGATCGATCGATGATCTCTTTGATATCAGCGAGATGCCGATGTTTATGCTCGGGCGCTGTTTCAACACGTGCATAGGTTGCGCTCAAACCCGCTCGATTGACTGTTTCAAACTCAACATGGAACCCGCTGACTGATAGCAGCGAAAGTTGTTCCCGCAGAAAATTTGGATCGACACCGGCGGCAACCATCGCGCCGAGTATCATGTCGCCGCTCGCGCCGGCAAAACAGTCGAAGTAGAGAGTTCTCATGATCGAAACAGCGGCAATACCTCACCCGCTTTGCCGGTGATCACTTCATCACAAAGGTCGGAAAGCGGTGTGGGCTCCGGGTTCACTTCACAAACGTACGCATCTGCCGCCTTTGCTATCTCGGGAATCCCAGCGGCGGGATAGACCAGCCCCGATGTCCCAATCACCAAACACAACTCACATCGTGCAGCGCGTTCAGCCGCAAATTCAAACGCCCCCAGCGGCAACATCTCGCCAAACAACACCACGTCAGGCCGCAGGAAGTTGCCACATTCCAAACATGCGTCCGGGCGCTTCCCTTCCGTTGAAATGTCGTGTGAGAAGCGGCAGCGAGTGCATCTCGCTCGCCAGATATTGCCATGAAGTTCGACAACGTCGCGCGAGCCGGCTTTCTGATGCAGGCCGTCTACATTCTGCGTGACGAGTGTGAACTCGGCAAAGCGATCCTGCCAACGCGCGATCTCCTGGTGTGCTGCATTGGGCGTGAGGCTGGCGAGAACGTTGCGACGATAATCGAACCATTCCCAAACCGCGGGCAGGTCGCGTTCGACCATTGTCGCGGATGAAATGACGTCGAAAGGCAGGCCTTTCCAAATCGATGTCTGGCCTCCACCGCGAAACGTCGGCACGCCCGACTCCGCGGAGACTCCAGCGCCGGTCAGCACGAGTACCCGGTTCGCCTCAGCGAAGCGTCGCCGCAATTCCGGTGAGATTTGCATGCGAATGGATGGTAGCAGATAGGTCTTATAGGTCCTATACGACCTATAGGCCCTATACTGCTATACTCTGCCCTTTTCTTATGACCCTAACAGATCTCCAACAAAAGCTCAGAGACCGAATTCGTTCCGCGGCGCGAGAGACGTTTGGCGTTGAAGTGCAGCAACTCAGCGTCGAAGCTCCGCCGCGCGCCGAGTTGGGCGACCTTGCCTTCCCCGTCTCTTTCGAACTCGCAAAACTAATCAAGCAGGCGACCGGGGAGAAACAAAATCCGCGCGCGATCGCCGAAAGACTCAAATCTCAACTCGAAGACATCGACGAAGTGTCACGCGTGGAGATCGCGGGCGCAGGTTACATTAACGTCTTTTTCGATCGCGCCAGGCTGCTGAATCTGTTTGCTGGTCCAACTAGATCCGTTCCAAAGCAGTTAGATCAACCGAAGCAGATGGTCGAGCACACCAGCATCAATCCCAACAAAGCCGCGCACATTGGTCACGTGCGCAACGCCGTGCTGGGCGATACGTTCGTGCGTATCCTGAAAGCCGCCGGCGATCGCGTCGAGGTCCAGAACTACATCGATAACACCGGCGTGCAGGTGGCTGACGTCGTCGTCGGCTTTCTCCATCTCGAGCAGATGGACCTCAATCAGATCAAAGCCCTCGATGCGTCGCTCAACAAAGACTATCCCTTTGACTACTACTGTTGGGATCTCTACACACGCGTTGGTCTCTTCTACCGCGACGGAAACGCCGGCGGCGACATGAATCCCGAGAAGGTTAAGCTGCGCAACGACGTGCTGCATGCGCTTGAAGAGGGCGGAAACGAAATCGCGGAGCTTGCGGATTACGTGGCGACGCGTAACGTCGAATGCATCATCGACACGATGGAGCGACTCGGCATTCGATACGATCTGCTCGCGCGTGAGTCAGACATTCTACACCTGCACTTCTGGGAGCGCGCTTTCCAGCTCATGAAGGACAAGGGCGTCATTCGGTACGAAACCGCAGGCCGTCATGCAGGCTGCTGGGTCATGCCATTTGAATCACATACAGGCACTGACGAACACGAATCAGACAAGATCATCGTGCGTTCAAATAGAACCGTCACGTACACCGGCAAAGACATCGCCTATCAACTCTGGAAACTCGGCAAGCTGGGACTCGACTTCAACTACAAAGTCTTTCGCGATTACCCTGACGGTCATGTCCTTTGGGTAACAAAAACCGAGCCTGGAACCGAACGGCCGCAGTTCGGTGGCGGTGTAACTGTCTACAACGTGATCGACTCACGCCAATCTTATCCGCAGGAGATCGTCGCTCGCGGTGTGGCCGCTGTCGTCCCTGAAATCGGCGAAGACGCGAGCGTTCATTTCAGCTACGAAATGGTGGCGCTCTCGCCCGCCGCATGTGAAGAACTCGGTATCGAACTGAGCGACGAGGATCGCTCGCGGCCTTACATCGAGATGAGCGGTCGCAAGGGCCTGGGCGTGAAGGCCGATGATCTGATTAATCAACTCGAAGCCGGAGCGCTGACGGAAGTTGAAAAGAGAAATCCGGATCTTTCAGAGAATGACAAGAAGGCCACCGCCCACGAGGTTGCCGTGGCTGCGTTGCGTTACTTTCTGCTGAAATTTACTCGCAATACAGTGATTGCATTCGACTTCAAAGAAGCGCTTTCCTTTGAAGGTGAAACGGGCCCTTACTGCCAGTACGCAGCAGTGCGAACCAACTCGATCTTCCGTAAACTCGGTAACGAAACTGTTGCTGCTGCTGATGCGTTAATAGAACAGGTGGTTAGTGATGGCGCATTGCAAGCGAGAGTTGCGGAGGTATTGTCGGGTGACAGTGGCACGGAAATCTGGTCGCTGCTGATGCTTTCCCAGCAGCTCGAAGAGGTGATCGCGCAGTGTCGCAATTCCGCCGAGCCGGCCAATCTCGCGAAGTACACTTTCGCGCTCGCCCGTTCTTTTAGCCGCTTCTATCACGATCATCGAATTATTACTGAGGAGGATGAGGTGCGACGAGGCGTGCTGATCGCAGTGACGAAAGTAATAAGAACTCAACTGACGAACGCCCTCGCCATCCTGGGTATCAACGTGCCTGAGCAGATGTAAATTTTCCTTTGCACCCTTTGCGCCTTTGCGGGAAACTTACTGTACAACCCCGAAAGTCTGAGAGTATAAAAACACCATGCTAATCGTAATGAAGTCTGACGCGACCGACAGTCAAATCGAGGCTGTTCTGAGCGTCATCGAAGAATTAGGCTTCAAGGGCCATCCGATGCCCGGGGCCACACGCACCGCCATCGGCATCACCGGTAACCAGGGCGCAGTCGACCCGTCTCACTTCGAGAACCTCGCCGGGGTCGCGGAAGCGATTCGCGTAAGCAAACCCTACAAGCTGATCACACTCGATCTGAGACCCGAGAAGACTATCGTTCGTGTTGGCGATGCAACCATCGGCGGTGATGAGCTCGCGATCATCGCTGGTCCATGCGCGATTGAAAGCCGCACACAGGCGTTCGCGATCGCCGAAGCAGTCAGGCGAAGCGGTGCTCGCTTCTTCCGCGGCGGCGCTTACAAGCCGCGCACTTCACCTTACGCCTTCCAGGGGTTGGGCGAAGAGGGTTTAAGAATACTCGCTGACATTCGTGAAGCTTATGGTCTGAAGATTGTCACTGAAGCACTCGACGAGGCCGGTGTGGATCTGGTCGAACGTTACGGCGACATGATCCAGATCGGCGCGCGCAACATGCAGAACTTCTCGTTGCTGCGACGAGCGGGCAAAGCGCGCTTGCCGGTGCTGCTCAAACGTGGTCTATCAGCCACGCTCGACGAATGGCTGCTCGCGGCAGAGTACGTGATGGCTGAGGGCAACTATCAGATCGTTCTCTGTGAACGAGGTATTCGTACGTTTGCACAGCACACTCGAAATACTTTGGACCTTTCTGCTATTCCGGCGGTGCGACGTGTTTCACACTTGCCGGTTATTGTCGATCCCTCGCATGGTACAGGGAGAAACTTCATGGTCACTCCCCTGGCGCGTGCGGGCGTCGCGGTTGGCGCCGATGGATTGATAGTTGAGGTTCACGATCAGCCGGAGCACGCGCTTTCGGACGGCGCGCAGGCGTTAACGCTCGAGCAGTATGACCAGTTGGTGAGCGAAGTGCGATCCATCCATGAAGTAATTGCACCCGCTGCAGTTGGATAAGATCATTTCGCCGCCAATATTTTTGGTAAGTCTCTCGCAAATACAGACCGTGGGATCACCTGATCAAAGCCGGCGTTGAGCGCATTTCGTTGAAGCTCCGTTTGCACGTGCGAAAAGAAACCAAGCAGAGGAATCGCCCGAAGTTCGTCATCAGCCTTCAACTCAGCAGCTAACCCCGCAGGCTCGATTTTCTGACTGTGTAAATCGACAATAATGAGCCGTGGCTTTGCCTCACGCGCCTTTTCAATCAGCGTTTCCTTCGCTCGCGGAAAACTGATCTCCGTGCCCACTGCCTCCGCGACCGCACGAATCTTCGACACGAAAAACATATCGTCCACAACTGCTATAATCCCACCACTCATGATTATTCCGCCTCTGGCCGATTCCGAAAAACTCGAATTGGGAGAAAACTCAAACCATCAGCCAACAATTTCTGACAGGTTTGTCCTCGCATCATACAACATCCGCTACGCACGCGGCCCTTACCTGATCTCGGGCGGCTTGCGTCGCAAAATCGGATTGATGAGTCGTGCGCGACGCCCTCAGCACGTCGGACGAATGATCTCGGCCGCCGCACGTGCATTCTCCGAGGGCGCCTTATTGCCGCGCGTTGACGTTCTGGCATTGCAGGAGGCGGATAAACGCACTGTCCGCACTGGAGGTCATCACGTCGCGCAGGAACTTGCCACTCAACTCGAAATGCATTGGGCTCACGCTCCCGCGGGAATTCCGCGCGGCGTCACACCGGTCAAACGACAATGGTGGTTGGATTTTGAAGAGCCAATCGACTTGCACGATCAGGGCGACACGGGAGTTGCACTGTTGAGTCGGCTGCCCTTGAGCGACGTCACGCGGATCGATCTGCCCTGGCATGAATGTCCCTGGCGGCCGCGACTCGCAATCGCCGCAACTATTTCGGTTGGTCCACATCAGATCAGGCTGTTCAACGCGCACGTGGATCCACATGCTGCCAGTCACGGCCAATTGGCCCAGCTTGAGGTGATCGCCGCGCAGGCTGACGCAGTAGCTGCGCCAACGATAATCCTCGGTGACTTCAACACTCTATCGCGACAGAAGTGTCTCGACACACGCCAGTTTCTCGAAGCGCGTGGTTATACAACGCCGATTCCGACGGGAACTGCGACGTGGCGAGGCGGCGGACTCAGAATGCACGCCGATTGGATCTTCACGCGTGGCGTGAAGATTGAAAAGTGGGGAGTCGCCAAACCCTTGAACGTTTCCGATCACTGGCCCATCTGGGCCGAAATTGTGATTTGAGCTTCGGATGCAGATAACCAGTCGCGACAATTCCCTTCTCCGCCAGGTGCGCGCCGTGCGAGACGGAAAGATCGAGGAATTGATCTTCATCGAAGGACTGCGCTTATGTGAAGAAGCGTATCGTTCCGATCTCGCGATTGAAACGGTCGTGGTATCCGAAGAGCTGTTGCGAAAGGAACGTGCGGCGGCCGTAATCAGCGAGTTGTCTCGAGTTTCAAAACGCGTGGCAACAGTCAGTGAGAAGTTGCTCGAATCGGTCTCTTTCACGAAAACACCGCAGGGCATTATCGTGCTCGCGCAAAGACCTGCGGATTCTGAAGAGCGGCTCGCTGGGAGTCTTAACAACAGTCCACTGCTGGTCGTGCTGCACCAGATCAACAATCCCGTCAACGTCGGAGCGATTGTGCGTACGGCGGAAGCGGCGGGAGCAACTGGGGTGATAACGACCAGAAACACGAGCGATCCGTTTTCGCCGAAGTCTCTGCGAGGAGCGATGGGGTCAGCATTCAGAATTCCGATCTGGAGTGGTGTTGATTACGGAGAGATGATTGAGTGGTGCCGGCAACGGAAAATCATTACGGTTTGTGCAGACGTCGAGGCGAGCACGTCCTACACTGAGTTGGACTGGACTGGACCAGGCGCGCTAATTCTCGGGCCTGAGTCGACTGGATTCACGGATGATGAGTTAGCAAGAGCTGATCAGCGGGTGAGCATTCCGATGAAAGGCATCGCCGAAAGCCTAAACGTCTCAGTGGCTGCGGGCATTCTGCTCTTTGAAGCCGCAAGACAAAGAGCTAGTTAGACTGGATGAACAAGATAAAAATTATTCCGCGCGAATACACACCTCGCTCGCCGGAAACGCATTATCTGTTCGCTCACGCTTGATCCACACGATTACCGTGTAAATCCCCGGCTCGTGTCTGAACAGCTTGACCGGAAAGCTAAAACTTCCGGATGGCAAAATATCAATTACTCCACGATTCGGATCAGAATAGGTGAACGGCGGCGGCACCCTCTTTTGCAACACCGCACAGTCTCTGGGCAGCGAGTATGAACGAAACTGTCGCAGCCAACTCAACTCCGGCGCTTGCGGTAAAGGTTCGTAACACACCTCGACATGGCTGACCTCGTAACGGTGATCCAGTATCTTTCCCGAGATGAAGAGTTGACTTCCCGGTTTTGCACTGCGCTTAACGGGCCGGAGTTTCACATACTTCGCAACGAACAGTTCCACCATCCTTAACCTTGACTCGTCGACCGCGATTCCAAAACCAACATGTGTGTGGTGTGGACCGAGGATGACCTTGCGAGGCCTGTCGTATGGCGGCGCTTCCTGGTAGAGACGGACGTGCAGGTAAGCAGTATCCTGCTTCAGGTCGCGCACCTTCCCAGACCAGGTGTTGTCGGCCGCCGAAATATTCTCCTGTGTTGCGTCTGTTCCGCCTGCGAATGAGTAACGATGGTACGGCTTGAGACCGTCGCGGCCCCAATGGCTCGCAAACTGTCCGGTGGCCATATCGATCGCATGTTTCGTAGCCACCTGTGTCGCAAACTCATCCATCGCGACGGCAGGTAGCTTCGCTACCTCGCGCTCCTCGTTAACCATCTCGAGCAAGTTCGCGCGAATTTCTGCAAACGTTTGTTCGAGATCTGCTTGTGAGTATGAGCGGAGGTCCAGGAAGGTCGCGCCAAGAGATACGCTTGCTGATTGTAGAAAAGTACGTCTTGAGAACTTCATAGGCTATGACCGCGCATTTTTATCGCGCCATCATATGCGGCGGCAAGTCCTTCAGCGTTGTCGATCGAAACGCCTAGATCGCGGAGCAGTCCATCCTGCAATCCGTAAATCCAACCATGCACAGCCAGCTCCTGACCGCGCTGCCACGCGTTTTGCACGATGGTCGTCCGGCCTACATTCAATACCTGTTCGATGACGTTCAATTCGCAAAGTCGATCGAGACGTTCTCCTGCGTCCTCAATTGCGGACAGCAGTTCTTCGTGTTGATGAAGCACGTCTTGTACGTGGCGCAGCCAGTTGTCGATCAGGCCGAATTGCGAATTCTCCATCGCGGCCTTAACACCGCCGCAACGGTGATGCCCGCAGACGATGATGTGGTCCACCTTGAGGACCTCGACTGCGTATTGCATCACCGACAGACAGTTGAAGTCGGTATGGACCACGATGTTCGCGACGTTGCGGTGCACGAACATTTCTCCGGGCAGCGTATCGACGAGCTGTGTCGCGGGCACGCGACTATCGGAGCATCCTATCCAAAGAAATGCCGGCGATTGTTGTTTGGCTAAGGCTTGAAAAAACTCAGGGTCGTTTGCTTTGATATTCTCAGCCCACGCCCGATTCTGGTCCAGTAGACGTTTCAATTCCTTCATAGGCGACCCGGATTAGCCGTCGTTTGCGTACCTTGATTTTCGCTAGTAATAACACTAACTCAACCGAAAATCTGTTTGCTAGTATGGTCTCACCAAACCAAACGGAGTTTACAAGACCTAAGGCACGCGGTCCTGTAATCAGAGGCTGAGGATTGTATCAATTTCTTGCCTCAGCTTCGCGGGCCGAAGGCATTAGGCCGCACATGCGAGGGGAAGGACATTGGCTATGAGATTTACCTGAAGGTGACGACTACAAAGTAGTTGCTAAGAATTCTATGTGCTAGAACTGGGCGAGAGCGGCAACTTCCCAAACCCTTAAGTTGCCGCTCCCGAGGGCGAAGCACGTGACAAACCCGATTGCCTCTGGGCTACGCACTTCGCTAACGTAAATGGAAATGATTAACTGGCGAACGAGAATCGCCTGAGATGCTCGCCACCCGGATGAAAGGAATCCGGGTCTCTCCTAAAGCCAGCCACAGCCTATTTCTATTTAGAAAGTTTTGCAAGTGCAGCTGCGCCTCTTGGAGGACAAGTTGATGGGGCGCGCTCACCGATCGCGACCTAACCGGCTTGGCGAGAAGCTGCGGTTGATACGGATAAATTTTGGTCTGACTCAGTCTGCATTGATCGACAGACTTGCAGTGAAAGGCGAGTCGCTTTATCCGTCCAGCATCTCACTGTTTGAGCAAGGCGGGAGAGAGCCGTCATTGCTGGTTCTACTCGCTTACTCGAAGCTTGCCGGAGTGACGATTAACGAGTTGGTTGATGACCAAGTGAAGCTGTCTGACCTGTCGATCAAGCATGGGCGTTACCAAGTTTGACGAATTCGGACGGCACAGGTGATGTGTTTCTTTCTCGCGCAAAAAAAACTTCTGCCGCCCCTACAACGTTGCTACCGCGCGTACTGCAACTGGTGGGACGTGCTCGATTGGCATATCGCCGTTGTCTGCCCGGAGATATTGCCAGTCTTTGGGTTTGAGCGAAGCGAGTAACTCCTTGCGGGTCTTTACCTTCAGCGGTTTGCCGCGATAGATCTTACCCATTCGCTGGAGGTTCTTCTCCGAGATCGCGCCCGAGAACATCAATAGCGGCCAGGTGAAGTTTGGACCATTGAGACCACGCAACTTGTAAAGCCACATTCCGATCGATCCGACGCGCCAGGCCATCGGTCCCCACCAGCTATACTGACCCGGTCTAAGGTTCATCTTCCAACACTTCATCATCAACTGCCACTGCAAAGGCGTTAACTGCCGCGTTTGTGTCACGCCTTCTTCTTTTTCCATGCGCGTGTCGTGCAACGGGGTAAAGATCGACGGGATCAGAAATGCAAACAGTCCGCGCCGCTCCATCTCGTAAACAAGATCGATGGTCTCCATCACATCCTGATCTGTCTCTCCGGGATTGCCGACGATGAGTGTCATGGCCGGAAACCAGTTGTTCTCGTTAAGCACGCGCAAGCCTTCGAGTACGACGCTGGGCCAATCGTCTATTGAAAACGGCACGCCCTTGCTCGACATGATCTGTTTCGCCATGCGTACAGATCCCGTCTCCAACCCGATCAACGGCGCGAGTGCTTTTTTCTCCGGATGACTACTCAGGTACGGAAAATGGATCGGACTCTTTGGCAACAGCAGATCCGATAGTTGCTTGATGAGCAATGGATCGACCACTGCGGGCGCGATAGTGCAATGACTCAACACGTGCTGCTCGACGCCCGGTGTGTGCACGATCTCAGAATAAAGATCTACGAGCGCTTCGCGATTCGGGAAATAGAAAGGCGTGTCAGTGTGCACTTGCCCCCAGATGAACATGTCTTCGGTCGCAAGTGAGATCTGCTTGTTCCCGTTTCTGACATTTGCTCGGACCGCCTCCATGATCTTCTCTTTCGGCAGATCGATCTGCGGGTTCAGATCGGGCACGCAAAATTTGCAGCGGCGCCCGCAGCCCGTAGTCATTTCCACCACGCCAAAAGTAGTGCGCGTGTCGGGGAACAGGATCGCCTCACGTTCCATCGGGTGCTTCACTTCAACCCGCCGTGGCAGTTCTTCTCCCTGGATTGCTTTGCGAAAGAGATCGAGCGTCTCGGTAGACTCGCTTCGTCCTTCCACAACGCAATCGATACTCAATTCTTCGTAAGTGTTTGTCTGGATGATTTGCCAGCCACCGGAACCGCCGACGATGACTTTAAAGTTGTCTCTATACGGACTGGCTTTGATCTTCGCGAACAACTCTCGTGAGTAATGCGAGTTAATCGGCATCTTCGAAGAGCCGAAGATTGAAGTGTAAACACCGGCGGCGAACGTCACGCCCAGTGGGTTGTGTGTGGAAACGGCAACGACCCGCGTGCGTGGTCCAACAAACTTGTGCAGGTCGTCAGGAAAACACGCTACGACGTCGTCACTGCGATACTCGCGCAGCAAAGATTTCTCGACCAGTCTTACACCGGCGGGCATGTAACGAGCCGACCCATCAGGATTGTGCTCGACCTCGCGCCACTTTGGATACTTCCTGTTGATGATGCCCTCCATCCAGATTGGCAGAGAAGCCATTGCCATCTGAATGAAGTAGCCCGCGTGATCGATCGCTTCAGTGAGTGGAGCGGTTAAAACGATCATGCGGCCGCCATCGGCGGGTGCTTCGGGTACTGGTTGTGAATTATGTGTTTTGCGCTTTGAGAGTTTGCTGGGGACGCTCATTCAGTATCTGATCCAGGGGTCAATAGTCACAATTGCGTGCTTACACTAATGAAAACTGGTGAGGTTTACAAGTACTTTGTACCGGACACAAAAGCACAAAAGGCAAAAAGCTACATATCCGTCGCGGCTATCGCCTCAATCTCGATCAAAAACTCATAATGAAGCTTCCCGGTCGGGATGACGGCACGGGCCGGGCGATGTTCACCGAGAACCCTCGAATAGACGTTATTGACCCCGGCCCACAGGTTGATATCGGAGATGGAAATATTAATCTTGAGCACACGGTCCCAATCACTGCCGGCAGCTTTGAGAATCTCGTGTACATTGCGTAGCGCCTGTTCAGTTTGCTCCTCTATCGAACCAAACTTGTGCTCGCCGTTGGGCAGAATAGACAACTGCCCGGCAACGAACACGAGACCGTTATAGACCGTTGCTTGCGAGTAATGTCCAGCTGGTTGGGGTGCATTTGGGGTATTTATTCTTTTGATTTCCATAAGAGTGTTCAGGCTGGGAAGGCGCTCTCTTCCATGACGCGTTTTGCTTGCTGGAAGTGCCGCTGTTCGTGGACCACGATGATTCTGTACGCGTCCATCAAACTATAAGTGATCGGCGCGGCAATCGGTGAGCTGATGACGATCCGTTCGAGATCCAAATGTTCGGTCGCCTTCATCTTTTCAACTATCCTGCCCTGCTGAGCGATGAAGTCGTTGATGACTGAACCACTGATATCGCTCTGTGCCGGTTGAAACTTCTTCGGTGCTTTTATCTTGCGAGCGGAAGCCGGGTCCAGCGACTTGATTAACAAAGAACCCGCGAGCCCGGGAAGCAGCGGCAGACGTTGCCAAAACGTCGGCTTGTGCCCGCTGAGAACGTTGTCAACAACCGGGAAATAGCCATTGTTCGAGGTGAGAAGATGATCGAAGCATTGAGCAACGCTCCAACGATCAGGTGATGGTTTCCAGTTGAGCTGTGAGACAGTTAAATGACCGAAGGTAGTTGTTGCTTCGTGCGCGATCTTATTTACCGCAGCTATGACGTCTGCCAAATTGGCTTTCCGTAGGTCCATAACAGGGCGTCTCCCTGGAGTGG
>JAICGZ010000189.1 GCA_025922875.1 Pyrinomonadaceae bacterium | reverse complement strand
GCCACAAGTGCAGATAACGCCTGAACGCCACCTGCGGAAGCCCCGATGACTATTGTGTCGCGAGTTGCCATAACTCTTTCTGCTTCAAGAGAACCTATAGAAGGGGAAACCAACACGTCCGCGTAGTTGCCGACTTTGGAAATCGCTAATTGGGGCCGACTCTTAACACAACAGGCTGAGCGTTACTTTCGAATACCACTGTTTTTGACATGTTTTTGGTGGCGTTTTGGAGACATGGTATCGGAAAAAGTGACGGGTCGTTGTGCGATGCCGCACATTGCCACCTACCGCCGAATCCTCTATACTTTTCGCCGTTGAATACCCCTTTCCTCCTGTGGGTATAGTTGGCGCGGCGGACGGCAAAAACCGCCGCGCTTTTTTGTGCGTATGTTCTGTGTTCATCCGCGTTCATCCGGCGGCTAATTAAGAGAATGAGACGCAACTCACTTCCCCCAGTTGTTCTGATTTTAATCGTCGCGACCGTCTATTTTGCTGCCGCGGAACTGGGTCTTTCACTCGCCTCACTGCATTCAAACGTCACGCCTGTTTGGCCTCCCACCGGCATTGCCATCGCCTCTCTGCTCATCTTCGGCCGCCGCATTTGGCCAGGCGTTTTTGCGGGCGCACTCGCGGCAAACTTATTGACTAATATTCCGGTTGGTTCGTCGATCGGTATCGCTATCGGAAATACCTTAGAAGCGCTGACTGCCTGCTGGCTCCTGGAAAGATCGATGCACTGGCAAAAGTCGTTCGACTCCTTAGGCAACGTGATGAGGTTCGTCGTCTATGCGGCGGTGCTTGCGCCGATGGTTAGCGCGTCGATTGGAAGTTTGAGTGTGTGTTTAGGCCACCCGCAGGAATGGGCCAGGTTTCCATGGCTTTGGTTGACATGGTGGATGGGCGATGGCTTCGGCGCGCTGATCGTGGCGCCGATGCTTCTCTCTTGGAGCTTACCAGGGAACGTCAGGTCTCATGACACGCCGGAGATTTTCAGCTTGTTTGTGGTCCAGTTGATTGTGGTGCTGATCGTTTTCGGCGGCTGGTTTCCCGGCCCGGTCAAAACGTATCCGCTTGCTTACCTCGTTCTGCCATGTTTGTTGTGGGCCGCATTGAAGTTTGACCAGCGTGTTGTAACAACTGCCATCGTGCTGATGGCCGGTGTCGCAGTGTGGGGTGCGCGGCAAGGTTATGGTCCATTTGTGCGGGACAATCCGAATGTTTCATTGTTGCTCCTGATGTCGTTTGTTGGCACGAGCTCATTGATGACGGTCCTCGTCGCCGCAGTGACGAGCGAGCGACGACAAGCCGAAGCAGATAAGTCCAGACTCGGATCAGAGTTGGAGCATCATCGTCGTCGCCTCCAGGATCTGGTCGCGCACGTGCCGGGCGTCGTTTGGGAAGCATGGGGCAAACCTGACGCTGCCAGTCAACGAATAGATTTTGTCAGCAATCACGTCGAGAAGATGCTCGGCTACAGCGTCGAGGAATGGTTAGCCACTCCTAATTTCTGGCTGTCGATTGTTCATCCTGACGACAAGGAGCATGCAGCGGCTGAAGCCGCGGAGATCTTTGCCTCGGGCAAAGGAGGCGCGAGTCGCTTTCGCTGGATGCATAAAGACGGTCGCGAGATTTGGGTCGAGGCGCAGTCAGTCGTTGTTTGTGATGAGACTGGTCCACTCGGAATGCGTGGCGTGACAATGGACATCACCGCGGCAGTCAAAGCAGAGATGGAGCGCGCCAGGTTGTTGGAGCTTGAGAGTCACGCGCGCCAGCAGGCTGAAGAAGCGAGCCGGTTGAAAGAAGAGTTCCTGGCGACAGTTTCTCACGAGCTGCGAACGCCTCTTAATGCTGTGGTGGGCTGGTCGCGCTTGCTTCGCACTGGTCAACTCGATAAAGAGAATGTTTCACACGCTATCGAAGTTATTGAAAGGAATGCCGCAGCACAACGCCAGATTATTGAAGATCTGCTTGACGTGTCGCGAATCGTCAGTGGAAGGTTACGGATCAATACGCAGCCGGTGGATGTTTTGCTGGTGATTCATGCCGCGATCGAGTCGATTCGACCGGCGGCGGAAGCGAAAGAGATAGAGATCGCCACACATGTTAAAGCGCCTGACATGATCGTCAGGGCAGATACTGAGCGAATGCAGCAGGTGCTTTGGAACCTGCTCGCGAATGCTGTGAAGTTTACGCCGCCGGGGGGCGTGGTTGACGTCTACCTCGAACGGCACGACTCGCTCGCCGAGGTCAGAATTGAAGATTCCGGACCAGGTATTCCAGCGGACTTTCTGCCACGGATATTTGAGCGGTTTAGCCAGGCGGATGGATCAAACACACGCAAGCACGGCGGGCTGGGATTGGGACTGGCGATCGTCAGGCATCTGATTGAGCTTCACGGTGGAGTCGTATCGGCGAGCAATCGTGAAGATGGTGGGGCCGTGTTGACCGTGCGATTACCGGCAGTGACCGGAGTTTTTGACAAAGTTTCCGCGCAATTGCGCAAAGGTGCAAAGGAAGAAAGTCTATGATCCTTCCTTTGCGCCTTCTGCGAGGAACTATCGTTCGGGTTTCAATACCGGTGCAGACCGGTTATTGTCGACTACTGCTGCTCCGCCTGAAGGATTGAAGATGTAACTATCGCGAGCTCTGACCGCGAGATTTGGTTGGCGCGCGCGCACTTTGATCTGTCGCCGTTGTCCTGCCTGAGGTGGACGCTTCGGATAGTAGCCGATGCTGTATTGTCGCCTGAGTTCCTCAGCCACGTTTGCAAACGCGGAAGACATGTTTTGCAGCGAGTCAGCCCTGTATTCACGCCCGCCTGTGCTGTTCGCAAGTTCGCGCAGATATTCATTGGCGAATTCATATTCGCCTCGTGACGTGCCTCGTCCGCGCGGGTACCCGCGACCTCGGGGTATGCCGCCACCGAAGATGCCGCCCAGAATCTGTCCCCAAACATCGATCGGGCGTGAGGCAGGATAATTGCCGGAGTGCATGTCCTGCGAGGTGTCGTACTGAACCGGATATATCAACGCATCCAGTTCCTGCGCGTCCGTGAGGTTGGTCTGGTAATCAGCGCGCCGGCTGGTGGTATCAACACCGTCAGTGAAAAGCACGATGGCTTTCCTGCCGGAGACGCGGCTCAACTGCTGATTGATGACCATATCGACAGCATCGTAAAGACGCGTGCCGTCGTCGGTCCTGGCGCGATGGATGGCCTTTTGTAGTTTTGCGCGATCGGTGGTGAACTCGGTGAGTATCTTGATGTCGTTGTTAAATGAGACGACCATCACTCTGTCGTCGAGACGAAGTTGATTAATGAAAGTGATCGCCGCGTCCTGAATGTCCTCGAGCCGGAACTGAGTCGAAGGACTGGTGTCGAGCATCAACACTACGGAGAACGGCTTGTCGACGGATTGAAAGAACGCGACTTCCTGTTCGACTCCATCTTCCCAGATACGAAACTCGTCCTTCTGAAGGTTTGGGATGTACCTGCCGTCGCGATCCATCACGCTCACGGGAATCGTGACCAGCGTAGTGTTCACCTTGATGATGTCGCCGGCGTCAACTTCTTCCGGTCCGGTTGGCACCTCGTCTGGTTGCGTTTCCGGTTGGCGATTATTCGGATAGTTAGCGCCACCGAGCACGGGAGGTCTCGTGGGCGCCTGGGGCGTCGTCGTGGTTTCAGGAACAGATGTCTGATTGCCGACGCGTCTTGGTCGTCCTTGTCCAAAACCGATACTTATCGATGTTGAAAGCAGGGAGACTAGCGACAGGAAAACGAAGAACTTTTTCATAGCAAGCTCCAACTTAAAGTGGCGAGAGCAACGCCAAACCCTGAGTTTGATGCGTTCAGACAGCGATAGTGTTTGCGGTTTAGGGGAAATTGGGAGAGAAAAACCGTTGGCCAAGAATAACCCTGCCACTAAGGATTAAGCAAGGTTGATGACTTAGGAATTGCGCGCCTCCCTGGAGTGCGGTGGCCTGGCGCCGCTTTGTTCCCGATCTTGCGTTATCGAGGCCAAAGCGGCGCAGGCCGCCGCACTCCAGCGAGGCATACAATTTCATTCAGTCGAGGTAGATCCCGCGGTTGAGAGCGCGTTCCAAATAAACGGCAGGGTTCCCCAGGTTTGGCCGCGATGCTGCGGGCGAAAGCCGAAAAGCACGACCCGACCTTTTCCGACACTCACTTCCGCAAGCGCTATCTGACCTCGCAGTTTATCTTCACCCAACAACCATCCACTCAGCAGCACGTTCTCTTTCGCATACCGAGCGATGACACGAACGTTTGCGTCCGCTGCCGCTGCATAAGCTGAGCTGTTGATGAAGTAAGCAGGAAGCGTTTCCGGCAACAGCGCGGCGATCGGATTCTTGTTGTCAACCTCGAGCGTGACGATCGAACCGGGACAATAAAACTCCGAAGATTTGACACCTTCCAGTGTGTTGCGAAGCGGCAGGTTGAACTGCTTGATCGCCAGATCGCAGGAATCGTCAAAACAGATCAGCATCCCACCGTTGCTGACAAACTCTTTGAGATTTTTCACTCCAGCTTCAGTGATGCCGCCAGTGTGTTCCGGTGGGAATGTTCCGGTCGCGTTGCCGGCGACGATCTGAGTGCTCGATTGTGACGGAAGGATAACCGCATCGAATTTGGAATTCAGCGCGCCTCGTCTGATATCTGCGTCACGTATCGACGAGTACGGGACGTTGAAGGTGTCGAACACAAAACGCGTCCAGCCTTCATCCATGTTACTCAGCGAGGGCTTGTAAATACCGACACGAACACTATGCTTTACCGGATTCTTGATTGGCGACTCGTCACCTTTTTTCAAAGTGAGTGCGAGATCAGCCCTGACCTCGTTCGGATCCTTGAGCAAGGTCAACTTTCTTTCGTTCGGCAGTTCCCTTATGGAGACGACCGCAGGGGCCTCGATTCCCATTTGCAGCGGCAAGGTCCAACCTGCTACGTCGTAAGGTCGCTCGGCTTCTCCTTGCGCGGTCAACCGGTTGGGATAAATCTGCGGCTCAAACAGCGCCAGAATGTTTCTCCGCTGCGGCTGCGTCAAAAAGATGATGTAACTGCCCGAAGGGACTTCCTGCATCGCCGACGTCCGGCCGGTGATTTTGTACGTGCCCAGCTTCTCGCTAACCGGGTTAGTTCTCTGCAACGCCTGTGGACTTAACGCAACGTGTAGTTCGTGATCGAGCCTGAAAACCTCGATACCTTGATCGATTAAACTACCGACCATCTTCGCGACCGCTTCATCACGCGCTTGCCCCGCGGGAATCAGATACGCGATCGGCTCACCTGGATTGAGTGGACGTTCGAGATTCTGTCGCCCCAGCTCGTAGAAGTTGCGCAGGTAATCACCGCGGAACTTCGAAGCCATGGAAAGAATGGACCGGGCCGAGATCATTTCCATCGCCATGATGTCGCGCGGTCCCCAGGACCCTGCCGGCCATGGATCGGGAAAATTGGTCGTAACTTCAACTGCGTTGCGCATGCCGCGCGTGCTCGCCCGCGTTAGTTGTTCTTTCGTGACTGTGCTCGGCGTCATCAGCCTTGCACTGGCTGCCTCGGAAAGGATGCCGATCGAATTGTGATAGTAAGGCGCGGTACGAAACCCGCCATGCCACCACGTATCGTAAAGTGCATTTGTCAAAACGCCTTTGAAGCCCGCAGCCTGCAAATCCGCCGCGACTTTATGACCGATGAGTCCTACCTGTCGCAGCAGCAGCGGCGAGATGTTTGGGTTTGGCGGATCGTAAAAAGGCGGGATGAAAAACCTCGATCCGTTCGAGCCCTGCTGGTGCACGTCGTAAACAATCTGAGGAAACCACTCGTGCCACAGAAAGCGCGTGATTAGTTGCGTCTCTTTGAGATTGAGCATGAACCAATCGCGATTGTCATCGTGACCGGCGTAGTGGTGATAAAGCTCAGGTGGTTCTTTTCCTTCGTAAGGTGTGTTAAGTGTCTTGCGATACCAGTCAGCGACAATGTCGATGCCGTCAGGATTAGGCGACGGAATCAGAAGCAATATAGTGTTCTCCAGCATCGCGCGGGTGTCCACGTCCTGGGCAGTCGCAAGTTCGTAAGCGAATTGCATCGACATCTGCGAAGCTACGATTTCAGTCGAGTGGATCGAGCACGAAATGGTCACGACTACCTTGCCATCCGCGAGTAGCCGGTCGCGCTGAATGTCCTGCGTGATCCTGCGTGGATCGGCGAGCTGCTGTTGGATCTCTTTGTATTTTGGCAGAGCCAGTATATTCTCACGCGCGCTGATGAAGGCGACGATCAGCGGTCGTTTCAACGTCGACTGGCCCAACGTCTGTACCAAAACACGATCGGATGCGCGGTCCAAACGTCCAAAGTAATCTGTTATCTGGGCCCAGTCTGCAATGGTGCGATCGTCTCCGGGCGTGAAGCCAAGAACGGATTTGGGAGAGGGAACGGCAGCAGTTGTTTGCGCAACGGCGGAGCCGGCAAGAGCAAGTGTGAACGCCAGGCAAGCGACGAATGATCGATACTTAATCATTCCGAGTTTCCTTTGTTGAACTATGAAAGAGAGCGCTGCAATCGAAAAGACTATGGTGCAGGAGTCTAGCAGTTTCATGCGCCGCTTGCATTATTGGTGGTCTTTGTTCGTTGCAGGAGCGCTGCTCGGCATTATCGGGCCGCCGGTGCTGCTGTTTTCCTGGTTGGTTAATCGTCATCACCTTGTGTATCCGTGGGCGCTCTTCGGCGCGCGGCAGTGGCTGCGTTTGAGTGGTGTGCGTGTAAAAGTTAGAGGCCTCGAGCTACTCGATCCGAAACAGACCTACGTCTTCGTCTCAAACCACCGCTCGTATTTGGATACCGCGGCAATGTTCATCTACACGGGAAGACGGATCGGATTGCTGGCGAAAAAGGAGCTGTTGAAAGTTCCTGTTCTGGGTGTGGGTATGGGTTTTGTGAACGTCATGGCGATTGATCGCACGAACCGTGAAAGCGCGATCCGTACCACCGAAGCCGCAGCGAAGCGTATTCAGTCGGGTGTTTCGTTTGCGGTTTTTGTTGAGGGGACACGTGCAAAGCCAGGCGAACTGCTGCCGTTCAAGAAAGGCGCGTTCTACATGGCGCGGCAAGCCGGGGTGCCGGTCGTGCCGGTTGCGATTAAGAACTCCGACGTGTTGATGGGAAAGGGAACTGGCGAAGCTCGATCCGGGATTCTCGAGATGGTGTTCATGTCGCCCGTTGAAACAGTGGATAGGACCACCGATGAAGACATCGATCGATTGATATCCACTGTGCGCGCACGAATCGCTGCTGAGCTGAGTACATGATTACAGGATTTTTCAAGATTACATGTCAATCCTGAAAAATCCTGTCAATCCTGTCTAAAGTCGTAAGTGAGCACGCCCGCGACTTTGACTGTTATACCGTCCTGTGTTGTCGGCTCGAACGTCGCCTGACGAGCAGCAGCCTCAGCGGCCTCACGCAACGGCAGTGGTCCATCCGTAGCTTGTGCGGAGATCACTTTTCCGTTTTCATCCACCACCACGCGAACAGTGACTTTGCCCGAGGCCTTCACGCGCTTCGCCTCGGCGGGAAACACCGGTTTGGGCAACGAGATCGCTTTCGAATTCAGAACGCCGCCTTCGATCGGCTTCGCCACGCCCGTTGACGTAGACGGCACATCATTTTCACCAATCTCGGTAACTTTGAGTGTGGCGGACGCCGGCGTGAAGTCCATGTAACGAACTTTCATGCGCACGTGTAACGAACCACCATTGTCGAAAACGAGCTCCTCGTCAGCATACGAGTACGTCGGAAACCAGTAACGGCCATCGATATGCTGGCGATAAGTTTCAACGGTGGGAAATTTATTGATCTTGGTTTCCGGAACTCCCTTGCCTTTCGTTTTCACGATCTGCAAGTCCTGATCGTCAACCCAAATACGACCCGAGAACAGCCGTTCTTTTATCTTCTTGGGATCGGGTATGACCTTGGGCGTCACGTCAAAGATGTACAGGTCGAGTTCGTCGATCTTTTCTTTACCGACATACCGGATGTTGTACTTGTCGATCTTCGAGGGTTCGAGCGCGAATGGTTTAATGCCGCCCAGGTCTTCAATGTCTTCGGCGGTCACTTCAGGCATCGTCGACATCGGAAAGAAACTGATCTTCTCGTAGCGGTTACCTTGATCGTCGAAGGTGAAAATCGATACTCGATGATACTCACCGATGACTTGTCCACCCATGCCGATACTTTGGATCAGTGCATCGCGTTTGAAGGAGTAACTATTCAAAGCGCGGCGAAACTCCGCTTCCTTGGCGGTGAAAGCGCGAATGATTCGCTCGGCTTCAGCCGCATCTATCGGTCCATTGGACCCTGTCTGGGCCGAGACTCCAAACGCACTAAGGACCACGAGGGCCAGCGCGCTAATGATCAGACGAGTTGTCATACGTTCGTTCTTCATTCTACGTAAAAAGGAAAAACCGTTCCGGTTCTGGTGAACTCTTGACTGTCCTCAGATGCCAATTTTAGAGAAGGCTGTTGCCAGCCGGATTGGCCGTCTGGAGGCCGGGAATCCGTGATCGCCATTTTCCTGTTGCAAAATTTCATGCAACTAGTGTAAGGTGCCCTTACTAGAATAAGTTATAACTTGGCTAGCGGCGCATTAGACGATAAAAAGGAGCCCGATTGACCTCGAAAAATTCGCGGCTCAGCTAGTTTTTGAAAGTAAGATTTCTCAAGGTCCTCATGTCGACAACAGGCACTCGTCCTAAAACCGTGGAGCTTTACGGCGCGGGAGCGCAGACGTGACGCCGAGCGGCGGCGTTGCTTACACGGCGCGGACGATAAACCAGGCTTTGGGAGGAGCTTGGTTTTACGTGGTCTGATGTCGATGATGTGCGCGGTGGTTAGCTGCCCCTTCTGGGCGGGGTGGCTTAACAAACCACCGCGCACACCCCAGCTTAACGATTCAAATCATGACCAATCCTAATCGTGTTAATCCTGTAAAACTGACTTTTTAAGCTTCTACAAACTCGACCGGCACTGAATGGGGAATAATCCGCTTTTCGAACCCCTCGTCCAGTAACCGCCGAACGGCCTCGCGACCTCGCTCCGTGTAATCCAAAGTTAGCTCATTTACCCACATGCCGACAAATCGGTCCGCCAAAGCAGGATCCATGTCCCGGGCAAACTGCATGGCGTATTGAAGCGCGTCATCCCGGTGGGTCAGTGAGTAGTTGATACTCTCGCGCAGCAGTTGAGAAACTTTTTTAATCCGGGTTTGTCCGAGATCCCGGCGAATGACGTTTCCACCCATCGGCAACGGGAGGCCATGCTTCTTGTGCCACCACTCGCCCAGGTCAAGAACTTTATGCAACCCCTTTGACTGGTAAAAAAGTTGACCTTCATGGATCAACAACCCCGCATCACAAGTCCCGTCCTGCACGGCGTCGATGATTTTGTCGAAAGGCACGACTTCATACTTGAAATCAGAGTTGAAAATCCGCAGCGCAAGAAACGCACTGGTCAACTTTCCGGGAATCGCGATCTTGAGATTCGGTATGTCCTCCGGTGTGGCCGGCTCACGCGATACAACGATCGGGCCGTAGTTATCACCAATCGACGCGCCGTGAGGCAGCAAGGCATATTTATCGGCGACGTACGCGTAAGCATGGAAGCTGATGGCAGTAACGTCATACGTGCCGCGCATGGCTTCCTCGTTTAGCGTTTGAATGTCTTTGAGCAGGTGTTCGAAGTGGAAATTACCGGTGTTGAGTTTGTTCGTCGCCAGGCCGTAGAACATGAATGCGTCGTCGGAGTCTGGCGAATGTGCGAGTGTAATAGTGTCTGTCATTAAAGTGCTCTTATGGATTCCTTGATGGTGTCGCTGACCAGGTCGCTACCGCTCCCTGTAATGACCCCATCCCCTGGGCGATCTATTCGGTTGTAGACGGTGTCGCGCTCGACTGCTTCGAAGCTTGCATCTTCAATAAGGCCGATCAGTTCAGTCTTGCTCATCTTTACTTCGTTGTTCGCTTCGACGGAGTAGCTGGTGGTCAACTCGCCGCCTTCGGTGATTGTGCCGTCAATATCGTTGGCGCCGTAATGCAGCGCCACCTGCGCCAAACGCTTGCCGAGCATTACCCAGTAGGCTTTGATGTGATCGAAGTTATCGAGCATCAGACGTGAGACAGCCATCGTCTTCAACGAGTCGACACCGGATGGACCATGCAGATGGGCCAGTTGCGTATCGGGTGGATAAAACGCGAGGGGAATGAAGCACTGGAAACCGCCTGACTTCTCCTGTTGTTCGCGCAATTTCACCAGATGATCCACACGATCTTCGATCGACTCGATATGCCCGTAGAGCATGGTCGCGTTGGTTTTTAGTCCGGCCGCGTGAACTTTTCCCTGTAGCTCGAGCCAACGATCCGCATTGCACTTGTGCGCACAGATCATCGAGCGCGTGGGCTCGCGAAAGATCTCCGCGCCGCCTCCCGGACACGAATCCAGACCTGCTTCGATCAGTTTCTGAATGACCTCTTCATCGCTCATCTTGTAGAAGTGCGCGAAGTGATCAAACTCCACCATCGTAAAAGCCTTCAGGTGTAACTGCGGATACTGTCGCTTCAGCGACGACAGCAGATCGGTAAAGTAACTAAACGGAAGTTTGGTATTTAACCCGCCGGTGATGTGCAACTCGGTCGCGCCTTCCGCGACTGCTTGCGCAGCCACTTTCAAGCTATCGTCGATGTTGTGTGTGTAGGCGTCTGGCTGTCTCGGAGTGCGATAGAAGCCGCAGAATTTGCAGTCGGCGTAGCAGATATTTGTCGGGTTGAGATGCCGGTTAACGTTGAAGTAGGTCGTGCGGCCGTGCCGTCGCCGTCTCACGAGGTCTGCAAGTTTACCGAGTGCGGGAAGGTCGTTAGTGGCATACAGAGCGACGCCGTCAGCAAAGGAGAGCCGTTCTCCCGCCGCGACGCGCTCAGCTATCTCGTTCAGTTGTTTGTCGTGTGAAAAAGTCATTTCAGTTTATCGATTCAGGAAAACTGCGGTGCCGAAGGTGGCCAGCAGTATGACGCTGACGAACGCGTTGGTCGTAAAGAACGCAGCGTTCAAGCGACTCAGATCGTCAGCGTGCACCAGCCGATGCTGGTAAACAAGTAGTGCGCCAGTGGCCACTACGCCAACAAAGGCGATTGGTCCAAGCCCGGTTACCAGGAACAGCCAGACTACGGCAAGAAAAGCCGCTGCGTGAAGCGCGCGAGCGATCCAGAGAGCGCGTGTAATACCGACGCGCGCGGGAATGGATTTCAAACCCTCGCGACGATCGAAATCGTAGTCCTGACAGGCGTAGAGCACATCGAATCCCGCCGTCCACAGTAGGACCACGAGCGACAACAGCAACGGCGCCGGGCTATCGATCGCGCCGCGCACAGCGATCCACGCCCCGGTAGGCGCGATTGAAAGACACGCGCCAAGCACGAGGTGCGAGAACTGGGTCCAACGCTTCGTCAGCGAGTAAAGCAGGACACACGCGAGGGCGACCGGCGAGAGAAGTAGCGTTAGACGATTCAGCATTGCCGCCGCGAGCAGAAACAAAGCCGCCGAGACAATCGTAAACGCCCAGACAAAACCAACAGATAGTAAACCGGCCGGCAATGCTCTCGATGCTGTGCGCGGATTTTTCGCGTCGAAGCCGCGATCGGCGATGCGATTAAAGGCCATCGCCGCGGAACGCGCCCCGACCATCGCCACGACGATCCACAGAATCTGCCAGGCGGAAGGAAGTCCTCCGGCCGCGAGCACCGCGCCGAGAAATGCAAACGGCAACGCAAAGAGCGTGTGCTCGATCTTGATCATTTCCAGTGTGAGCCGGGTGTTTTTGATTACGGTAGACACAGGTTGCTCAGATATTGCCACAAAAAGGCACACAAGTCACAAAGCCAAATTTGGATACGTAAGTGTTACTTTCTCTGTTTCTACCTATGTGCTTTGTGCCTTTTTGTGGCATGCTGAGCCAAATGGATTTGAACGAATTAGCAAGGCTTTTGACCGCTTACAAGCGCGGCGAGCTCGAAACCAGCGAAGCACTCAACCGTATCAAGAACCTTCACTTCGAAGACATCGGTTTCGCGCGCGTGGATCATTCACGTGCTTCGCGGCAGGGCTTTCCCGAAGTCGTCTTTGGCGGTGGCAAGACTCGCGCGCAGGTGGTCGGTATTGTCGAACGACTGGCGCAGCGTTCGCCAAATATCATCGTCACACGAACTGATGAAGGCACGTTTGGCGAGATTCGCAACGTTGTAACTGATGCCGAGTGGCACGAGTCGGCGCGTCTTGTCAGAATTCGTCGAGACAAAACCAACGAGGGCGTGGGCTCCATCGCCGTTGTAACCGCCGGCACGAGCGATATCCCGGTTGCCGAAGAAGCGGCGTTGACTGCCGAAACGATGGGGAACACTGTGGATCGTATTTGGGACGCCGGCGTTGCGGGAATACATCGAGTGCTTTCCGAGCGCAGTCTTCTGCAACGATCACGCGTGGTCGTAGTTGCGGCCGGAATGGAAGGCGCATTGCCGTCCGTAGTCGGCGGTCTTGTGGGCGTGCCGGTCGTGGCTGTGCCAACCAGCATCGGCTATGGCGCATCTTTTGGAGG
>JAICGZ010000188.1 GCA_025922875.1 Pyrinomonadaceae bacterium | reverse complement strand
GACGTACGAAATTGCTTTAGCATCTTCCGATACTATCTGGGCGGGTTCATTCTGGGCGGGTTAGGAAGGGCGGCATCTTAATGAGAACGGTTGGTTATGTCAAACATTTTTTCGGAGTCATAGTGTTGCAATTCGGATTACTCAACGAAGTAAGTATCAATCGTCAATTCACCCTCTAAGGTGGTGGTCTCATACTCACAAGGGCGTCGAAGCAGATGGGTCGTGGCTGCCGCCCGCCGGTCTAGCAAACTGAAGGGCTTCAACTGCGAAGACCGCAGGCAGTACTTCGGATCGCTGATATTCACTGCTGGACACACCACGGAATCGTCTCACGCTGTCTCTGAATGAAGTGTTGAGGTACGTGCTCTCTCATGATCGAAACCTATGCTAAACTCCGACTCTCGCGGATGAATTGACGTGCAACTGCTTCGACGGCGTCCAACCAATAACGATAAGCCGCAAGGCCAATGACTCCAAACCCGAACCTGAGCACCAAGTTTCGCGCAGCGTTACGAAACGAACTGCCAATTTGGATTCAGAAGGGCATCATATCCCAGCAAACCGCAGAACAGCTCTCAAACACGTACCAACTCGACAATCTCAGGCACGAGTCTACGCGCTTGCTGTCGGCAGTCATATTCACAATCGGCGGGGTGTTACTTGGCGGCGGCGTGATTAGTTTGGTGGCTGCAAATTGGGAGGCTATTCCCACGCCGATCAAACTCGCGCTCCTCTTCCTCGCACTCATAAGTTTTTATGCCGTTGGCTTCCGGCTCTGGCAGACGCACAACTGGAGGCGACTCGGTCACGCATTGATCTTCTGCGGCTGCCTGGTTTTCGGGGCAAACATAGGATTGGTCGCGCAGATCTTTCACATCAGCAGTAATTGGTACGGCGGATTCGGCGCCTGGGCTTTGGGTTGCGTTGTGATGGCCTGGGCCGTCCGAAGCTGGATAATCGGTGTACTCGCTCTAGGCACGTCATTCGTTTGGTTCATCGGCTTTCAGAGCGATCACGAGCAGTCAGCCTCTTTTTATCCGCTTATCCTGGCCATCGCGTTATTTCCACTGGCGTGGATTATTCGCTCGAGGGTGCTCTACGCAGGCACACTGGTTGGCGCGATTACGGCCGCATGCGTTTTGGCCGGTTATCACGGAAGCGGCAGACAACTTTTATTCACGATGGCTGCGGGCGGAATGTTTATGTGGGCACTGGGTGAACTCCATCGCTCGTCCGAATGGCGTCCGGAATTCGCCAAGATAACAGCGGGGTTTGGGTTGGGCCTTCTGGCTGTGGCTGCGTACATTTGGTCATTCCACTTTCTGTGGTATCCATCTGCATTTGCAGCGATGCGCTCCTTATGGGCATTCTTATTTTTTGCTCTCTCAATCGCCGTTTCATTGGTGGCGTGGAGAAGAGTAGAAGGATCTCAACTGTTACTCACAGCCGGCGGGTTACTAGTTGGGGGAATCCTCTGCGTAAGTTCCTTGCTGGCCGGGGCGACCGCAAACGTAATGGATGGTGAGTTTTTCTTCACGGCTACGACTAACCTGGCGGCTTTGATTCTCGCCGCCGTCATTATTGGTGTCGGCTTGATTGACGAACGTCGCCTCGCCTTTTGGTTGGGCTCGTTATATTTGGTCCTGCTAATTCTTTCACGGTTTCTGGAGTATGAGACGTCGTTGCTGGTTAAGTCTGCAGCTTTCCTCGCGTGCGGCGTGGCGGTTATTGTCGCCGGCATAACTTACGAAAAATACTTGCGCCGCAACGCTGGGACCAATGAAGGCAGCAAAGGAGAAGCCGCAGTATGAGTCAGCGGACGACCTTAGTTGCTTTTATCGCGGCAGTGATCGTCCAGGTGTTGATTCTGGTTGCTGTGCCCGCTCGTAAGGTCTTCACGCTGACAACGGGAAAGACAGTGGTTCTCAAGGTACAACCCGTCGATCCTTACAGTATTCTGAGTGGTTACTATGCCACTCTCGGTTTTGATATCAGCCGCCGTGACGCTTTCCCGTATGTTGGAGGAACTGATTTCGCAGAGGGAGACTGGTGCTATGCGGTGGTTGAAAAGAGCGACGATGGAACATGGAAGCCGGTATCGCTGGAGCAGAAGTTACCGGATAGCCTGCCGGATAATCGCGCAGCCCTACTCGGCCGACTCCGTTATGGCGTGATCGGATACGGGATCGAAGAGTTCTATATTCCTGAAGCACAGCGCCAAAGCATCGCTGACGACTTGAATCGGAATGTTGATAAGGCGCGCGTGGAAGTAAAAGTCGACCGTAGTGGCCACGCCGCACTTCAGCGACTGATAATCGAAAACCGGATCTATGAATGACAGTTCTCGAGCTGGTTCGGTTCTTTCAAAATTCTAAAAGGAAAATATGAAAAATACTTTGTTAATGTTGCTGTTACTGGTCGGACTCTCGTGCCCGGTCTTTGGTCAAACACCCGCGAAAGACTTTGCAGGTTCGTGGCAGGGAACGCTCGATGCAGGCGGAACGAAGCTTCGTTTGGCCCTGACCATTACGAAGTCCGATGCCGGCACTTACAGCGGTAAATTAGACAGCCTCGATCAAGGCGCTACGATTGTAATCGACACAATCACCGTCAATGGCGATGCCGTGCGGCTGGAGATCAAGTCGCCGGCGATCGTGTACGAAGGCACCCTGAACAAGGAGCGCACGGAGTTGACCGGGACGTTCACCCAGAGCGATCAAAGCTTCCCGCTTACCTTCAAGCGCAGCGAGCAACCAGCCGCAACGCCGTCGCCGTCACCCACGCCGAAGCCCGACTACTCCGCGCCCGCTGACGCACCGTATACCGCAGAAGAAGTCGTGGTGAAGACGCCGGCCGGACACACGCTTGCCGGCACGCTGACGTTGCCGAAGACTGCAAGCCGCGCAAAACCTGTGAGCGCGATCGTGACCGTCACGGGATCGGGCGCGCAGGACCGCGACGAGAACATCGGGCTGCAAGGGTTTCGGCCTTTTCGCCAGCTTGCGGACGCGCTGGGCCGCCGCGGAATCGCGGTGTTACGCATGGATGATCGTGGGACCGGGGCATCCGGTGGCACGTTCAAAGGCTCAACCAGCGCTGACTTTGCCGAGGACGTGCGCGCCGGCCTCGCGTATCTGCGCACCCGACCCGAGATCCGGGCTGACCGGCTCGCGGTGCTGGGCCATAGCGAGGGCGCTCTGATCGCGCCGATGGTGGCCGAAAAGGAACCTACTTTGCGCGCTATCGTGCTGCTCGCCGGCATCGCGGAACCCGGGCGCACCGCACTCCATTTCCAACTCAAGAACCTGATTGAACACAACTCCAAGCTCACGCCCGAAATGCGCGAGGCGCAAATCGCCGAGATCCCGAAGAGGATCGACGCCATGATGGCCGCTGACCCGTGGATGAAATTCTTCATCACTTACGATCCTGCTGCGACCATGCGGCGCGTGAAAACGCCGGTGCTGATCCTCACCGGCTCGCGCGATCAGCAAGCGGTGCCTGAGCAGGTGGCGCTGCAGGAGGCCGCGTTCAAGGAAGGTGGAAACAAGGACGTGACCGCGCGTGTGCTGCCGGATCTGAACCATCTGTTCGTGCAGGACACTGACGGCTTCCCGGGCAACTATTCGAAGCTGCCGCCGCCGGTGATGATGCGTGACGACGCGGTGACGATCATCGTCGACTGGCTTGGTCAGCGGCTCCGATGAGCCGACTCTATTCGGACTCCCGCGGCGTCTGAATCTTTGGGAAGTGGAGGGCCACAAAGAACAGGTACACGAGCCAAAAGCCCAGCCAGACAGATGCGACGGCGCGAAGCCCAATCAGGAACAGGACCAGACTCGGCGCCAAAAACATAGTCGTGTAACCAAGCAGCCAGAAGCGATCGGCTCGCCGGGCCTGCACCGTCCTTTCGGCATCGGTCATCCTTCCGGCAAGCGAACACCAGTAGTAGTGCAACGTCGCGAACACCAGTGAAAAGGTGGCGATGCCCATCGCAACCAGCGTGGCCTGGAACAAGAGCGGATTGATCCGGCCGCTCTCAAATTTCGGGTATAAAAAGAACAGCATGAAAGTAAAGATCGCGATGTTCGATGCAGCGAGCGTATACGTGCGTGTGACATTGACTGCGGCAATATCTTCTCTCATCCAAATGCCTCCATAATTCCAATCTTCAACGCTCAATTCTTGTGGCAATTCCAAAGACGCAGTTGTGCCCGACCCAACCGTTAATCCTGCCACGGTTATTTCCGATTAGAAACCTCTCATGATCAAGAGCTTTGATGAGATGAAGGTAATCATGGCCCTTGACCCGAACCAAGACAATCGAGACCCTGTTTTAGATTAGCTGCAGCAGCCACCGAGGAATGCAGTCAGCTTAATTGGGCTCCGGTGTAACCCTTGACGTAACCCTTGACCGATCTGAAGTTGCAAGTCAAACTCAAACCCACCACGAGGTAGCCAGATAGAGTTCAACGAAACGTTCTGACCAGTTCCGGAGGTGAAAGCAATGTCGTATGTCTCTGTCGCAATCGTTATCGGATTGTTAGTCGCCATCCACGAGTACGGCCATCTCTTAGCGGCGAAATTGTGCGGTATTCCGGTCAGACGATTTTCAATCGGGTTTGGACCCAAACTGTTCGGATTCAAACTTGCCGAAACATCGTATTGGTTCTCGATGATTCCATTGGGCGGATATGTTTTGCCTGCGCTCGAGGACACCGACTTCCGACGACTCCCTGCGCACAAGCGAATCACGTTCGCTCTTGGTGGCCCAGCAGCGAATATAGCCGGCGCCTTCGTAGGATTATTCGTCATAGGCCTCTCGCAGTTCGATTTAGGGATCGTCCAGGCTGTGTCGTTCGCGGCCACTCAACTGATGACAGGACTGCAACAGCAACTGTATGGGTTGTCGACGCTGCTTGGTGATTTCGGACAGCTGAGTGGGATCGTCGGAATCGTGGCTGTTGGGGGTGCTCAGTTTGGTTCCACCTTGGCAGACCTGCTCACGTTTTCCGTGCTCATCAATATCAGCCTGGCTGTCTTGAACCTGCTGCCGCTTCCTCCCCTGGATGGTGGGCGAGTTCTTTTCTGCGTTCTGGAGAAGATCTATCGTCCTACTGCCAAGGTCGAGGCGCCGGTCACGCTCTTAGGCTGGGCACTGGTTATGGTGTTGATAGTATGTGTGACTGTTCAGGACATTGGAAGGATCGTAGCCTAGACTTTCTCAATCCAGGAAAGATCGTGATGAAATATATCCTCATCGTTCTCACCTTTTTCGCCGGCTTGGCTCCCGTTATCGCGCAAGAGAAAAAACCGACACTTCCTACTGGGGCGCAAACAGTAATAATTGATGGCCCAAACGGAATGGAATACGTGTCCAGCCCGGGACGATTCAAGATTCGATTTCCCGGTGTGCCAAACGAGTTTGGGGGCACGGTAGATTCTAAGGTCGGAAAACTCGCTGTGCACTTTGTAGTGCATGCCACCGACGTTACACACGCTGTGAACTACACTGACTATCCAATGAACCTGGAACAACCAGAACTTGTAAAAAGCTTTTTGGACAATGCACGTGACGGAGGCTTGGCGCGTGTCGCTAAGGAGGAGCCCCGTATCCTGTCCGAAACGGATGTTTCAGTGGAGGGTCATCCTGGCAGGTTGTTCCAAATGGAACTAAAAGGTGACGCGATCATCCGACACAAAATAGTGCTGGTAGGAAATCGAGTTTATGTGCTTGGTGTAGGAACCTCAAAGCGTCCCGATGCACAAGCTGAGCATGAGAAACTGGCCAACTCGTTCTTCGACTCTTTCAAACTCATGGATCCTCTGGAAGCCGATCGCGCGCTAACGTGGAAAGAATTTTCGTTCGCTGAAGGCAAGTTCAAGATCAAGTTTCCTGGAACTCCCTATCAATCACCTCTCGAACTTACGAACGAATTAAAGTTTCAAGTCGCTGGGTATCAATCAGCGGGTTCATACAGTGCGAGATACCTGGAACTCACGAACATCGTGACAGATCGAGCCGCGTTAAAGGCCCTCTTCGACAGCATGCGTGACGCCGAACTTGAGTATTTAGAGCAACGCGGCAAGAAGGCTAAGGTCCTCAGCGAGACTGACATTGCCTACGATCGTTATTGGGGCAGAATGCTGGTTGTGGAACTACCCAACGCGATTTATCGCAACAAGACGATCGTAGTTAACAAGCGACTCTACGTGCTTAATGCCATTGTTCCGAAAGTTGATGCTCACTCCACGGTAAGGAATGCGTACGAAGAGCTTGCGATGAGATTTATTGACTCGTTTAGTTTGTTATCTGAAACGGGAAAGCAGTAGTAAGTTTATGACGCCAACCGGTTCAACTACTCAAACACAAGCTTCTCATTGAAAAACGGCAACAGCCTTGTCTCCATCCTCTGCCGTATCAAACTCCCGTGAGTCCCATCCGCGTAGACTTCGAACTGGTGTGGAATGTTCAGTTCGGAAAACGTTTTAGACAGAAGCTTCACGCCGATGCGGATGTGCTCGAACTCTTCCTTTTGGCCGTAGTCGATAAATATTCCCCGAAGTTTCTTCAAGTTCTCTTTATTTGCTTCGGCTATGTAGACCGGGACCTTAGAGCGCCACTTCGGGTAGACCGCTTCATTTCGCTGCACGCATGGCGTGTCCGTTAGTAGCTGACCTTCCGCAGGCGGATTGCAAGTTCCAGACTTAGCTTCAAACGGAAAGTCTACAAAAAAGGGGCCGCGATTCGGGTTGGGTGAGAAGGCCGCTGACAGTGCGATAAATGCTGAATTGAAAAACTGCGCGAAGTTGCGCGGTGGGGCGTCCAGCTGATCCCGGGAAGTAAGCTTAAGCAGACCAGGCCAGGCACTATTTGCTTCACTCATGTCGGCTTCCATCGCCAGACAACACGGGCTCAGTGCATACACTGCACTAAACATGTCGGGATGTTTCATCGCGAGCATCACTGACCCATAGCCGCCCATCGAATGTCCTGCAATGCCACGACTCTCAGCGCGTCGAATAGTCCGGTAATTGGTGTCCACATAGTTGAGAAGATCGCGAACTATAAAATCTTCCCAATTGCCGGTAACGACTGAATTTGTATAGAAGGAACCCTTATAGGCATTCGAACCGTTGGCAGCGACGACAATCATGCCACGCACTTTGCCGTCTTTGATCGAATCGTCCATCAGAGTTTGCAGTTTCATTCCCTGATACTGACCGTTAATCCAAACGCTGCTGTTGGCCGTAAAGCCATGAAGCAAGTACAGAGTCGGATAACGCTTTGTCGAACTTTCATATCCAGGTGGTAAATAAACGTAGACTGGTTGCTCCGTTGGATCACCAAGTAAATTTCCTTTGAGTGAAGGCGCTGGAACTTTTAGTTGCAGGAGTTTGCTGGTAGTAGCAAGCGCCGATTGCTGTTGACTTAGAGTCGCCGACGATAAGATCGTGAAAAGCAGAATTGTTAGTAGAGCTATTGCGACTGTCTTCAGTTTCACCATCGCGTACCTCCTGAGATAACCTAGTCTCCGCTCATTCTGAATGTTCTAATACTTGAGTCGCATACCTTGCCGTAATCCTGGCTCCCTTGAGCGGACACCGAACAAGTGATCACGAACTTGTTGTCACCCTTGCCCGCAAAGAAATATAACGTCTGTCGTACCGGCTTACCCCCATATTCCGTCTCAGTTACAACCTTGGATCCACTGCGCTTGAAATCAGTTGTGAACTCCGCGTGGCTTAGTATCTTAAGCGTCCGGCGCTCGTCGGCGGCTGTCTGTTGCATCGCTTGAAGATTTTTAGCGACGAAGTCATCGAACTCGGAAGGGTCATTCCCCTCAACGAAGTTAATATTTGAAGTGAATTCATTGTTCCGCTCGCCAAAGGCGAATTGATATTTAAAGCCGGGGATTTCGCGCATCACCCAGTTCTCTGGAGGCACAAAAGAAAACTCACCGCCAGGTGGCGAATATGCTTGTCGAGCCTTTTCCGAACAGCCGCTAAGAATCAGGAGTAAAAAACAGAGTGTGATGGGTCTCTTGTGTTTCATCTGTTCCTCAAAGTGCAACCGAATCGCATTTTCGGGAATCGTATTGCGCGACAGCACCTATCTTCAAGTCTTTCTTCGATAAAACAATAGCGAGGCACGTTCCCGCGAGCCGTGGGCACAGTTCGAGATCATCAAGGAGTAAACTCTCGCACTCTTATTGTCGTTTTGTACTCTTCTACCCACTCTCGCCCAAACGCACTGAACCCACGACAAAGACGAATAAGTCGACTTCGAAATCGTGAAGTGAATTGGTTAGTGCGACTATAATGGCCGCACTTTCAAATTCTATTCCGATTTAGGAGTTGCGACATGAAGTATACCGTCGCCAGTTTTGCCGTTCTCCTGGTTTTATCCGCGGTGACGCAAGCGCAGACCTTGAGAATCTGCCAGGGCGTCCCGATTCCCGAAGGGTACATCATCGTCGCTTACGAAAATTCCGCTTCGTGTAAGCATGGCGCTTACGTCTTAAAGAAGAACGAGAGACCGCCCGATGCAAAGCCGGCGTCACGGCCGCGCAAAGTCGAAAACGCGATTGTGAATTCAATCGCTCTTACTCCTCCACAAGAGATCAGTAACGCCGTTGCAAGTCCGCCGGAACTGCGCGGTCCACTCTCGCGCACGCTGCTCGACGCGCCCGCGAATGTGTCGTCGTCAACGAGTCTCGACGACCCGGAAGAACTTAGTGAAGGCGATGTCGTCCGCATTGACACGAACCTTGTGACCGTACCCGTCGGCGTGCTCGACAGAGACGGACGCTTCATTTCGGATTTACGGCGGGAACAATTCAAGGTGTTCGAAAACGGCGTCGAACAGAAATTGGCCTACTTTGAATCTACGGAGAAACCGTTCACGGTCGCGTTGCTGCTCGATACCTCAGGCTCGACGTTTTTCCACCTGTGGGAGATCAAAGAAGCCGCGATTAATTTTGCAAAGCAGTTGCGTCCGCAGGATCGCGTTCTCGTTGTGACCTTCGACAGGCTGGTCATGCTCCTGACTGAGGCAACAAACGATCAAAAGGTCGTTACTGAAGTTATCGAACGCAATGCGGTTACGGGCTTCTCGACACGGCTTTACGACGCTCTCGATCTCGTCATCAAAGCGCGTTTGAACAAGATCGAAGGACGCAAAGCGATCGTGCTGTTCACCGATGGGGTCGATACGGGAAGCTACCAGGCAACATATAAGAGCACGCTTCGTGAGATTGAAGAATTGGATGCCCTCGTCTACCCGATTCAGTACGACACGACAGATTTCGTGGACGCCCAGACAAGAACAAACACCACGATCGTGACCACCACGGTCAGGAGCAGGCATTTTCCTCCACGTAGTTCGTCGCAAGAAATCTACGGCACTCCGAAAGCGAGTGGTCCGGGAACGTCGGTCGATGAATACAAATTGGCAGAACAGTATCTTCACCAACTGGCGACAAAAACAGGTGGACGGCTTTACGAGGCCAACGATCGCACGCAGTTGAGTGCCGCTTTTTCCAAGATCGCCGAGGAACTCCGCCATCAGTACAGCCTCGGCTACTACCCTCAAACAACTCCGCAAAGCGGCGAGCGCCGGGAGATTAAGGTCCGCGTGGACCAACCGGACGTGGCCGTGAGAGCTCGAGACGGTTACGTGCAACGCGTTACAGTGAAGCAATAAAAACTTATCCCCCGGTGATAGCTTTCACCTCGTCGTTCCGCCTTAACAATCCGGAGCGCAAATGTGCGCCCGTTTACAAATTGATTGTTGAGGAGGACTCATGAAAACAACGAATAAGATCACAAGGCTGATCGCTGTAATTATGACGGTGGCCGCGCTGATCGCTGCCACGATTCCAGGCGGCGGTTTGGTACGGCCGGTCAAGGCCCAAACTAGCGACGGGAGCGTGAAGTTCGTGTCATACGCATCCGTCGGAATCGTCCACGGACAGAAGATTCGACTCAGTGTGACTAACACCAAAGAGTCGGGCGGAAACCTGTCATTGTCATTCAGTTACTACCTGGCGCACGGGACCAACTCGAGTGGCGTTCCCCTTTACGAATCGGAATCGATAAAGATACCAGCCGGGGAATTTCGCTCCCATGACGTCTCGCGTGAAGATCTAAAAAGCGAAGGCGAAGCGGAAACCGGACGCGCTCAGCTATTGATGAGACTAACGATGATCGCTCCCGCTGGCAGTGATGCGGATGATTTCCCTGCCTCGCTGGAAATCATTGAGGATGAGGTTCAGGCTGGAGGGACAGTAAACACAGACTCTAAATACAGACTGATTATCCTGGCTGCCAAACGCTCTAAGCAGCTAAATGCTCCGTTCGGCTTCCTCCCCGGACACAAAATTCGTTACACCTTGTACTACCCGAAGGAAGAAGGCGAGCAACGTGTCGGCGTAACAACATATACGTACGACTCGTATGGCAACCTCCTGCATCAGACCAACCCAGCGACACTGGAGCCCGGCGACTCCGTCGTCTTCGATGTCAATCGCGACGACCTTCGCGTTCCGGGTGAAGACAACACGGGTCGCTTGCAGGTGGCCTCAGGTATCCAGGCTGCATTCATGGACGGCTCGGTCCGCACGATCAGGCTTTCTGTTTCGATGGAACTCGTAGACTCCACAGGCAGGACTAAGGATATACCTCCAGGAGGAGACTATTACACCGGTACGGTCTCGGTTTCCGGCGACGGTTTTTAAATGCAGAAGTAACTGTCAGGTATAAATCAGGCCGGGCCCCCCGTCACGCCCGGCCTGACAAGCCTGTCAATGTATCTTTTCACGTAGCACGATTGGAACCGCAACACGCCCTGACCATTCAGAAGGAACATATCCATATTCGTCACGCAACCTGGACCGATCTACTTTGCCTTTGGGGTTGATCGCGCGATCCTTTACTTCGCTCTTCCAAAATTCGTTGCACTTGTCGACGGGATTCGCTTCAAGGGAGCAGGAGACGGACTGGTGTCCCGTTGCATTGGTGGGAACGGTGGGCGTGCCGCTAAGGAGCAACGGCACGCCGTAGAAGATTGTTGAAGAGGTCGATTGCCGTTAAAGAGTTAACGGTGAGTTTATTGACCTGTCTTGGCCGGCTGTTCCTCTGCCTTGAAACCAGTGGCGTTGATAACTTCGCGCAGCTTGGTTTCACTCAACTTCTGATCGTCGTATTTGATTACAGCCTCGCCCTTCTCGGAGCTCACCTGCGCGTCTTCAACGCCGTCGGTAGCTTTCAGCGCCTTGGTTACCGATGCAGAGCACTTCGCGCACTTCATTCCCTGAACTTTGATGGTGACCGTCTTAGTGGCCGCAACCGCGGTAATCACACCAAGGGCCAAAACCAGCACACCACCCACAACAAGACTAGTGATCCGACTTAGCATTTTCATCTCTCCTTCCATGTTCTTCATCAATAGCGGGTTAAGCGCAGAGTTTCCTCTGAACTAAAAACAGGCTTAATCTGACGGGTGCCGAGGCTGATAGGGTAGTTAACTTTCAGGTTCCTGGCAAATTAAAACCACTAAAAAACGGAGCTCTGGAACGACAAAGATTTAATTCTTCAAAGCGACAATCGCGCTTCGCGCTATTGAATCTTTTTCGCCTTTGAGTCCTGACATGAACCCAATCTCAACACCACGCCCGTCACCTGTCCATTTTCGTTTTTGACGAACGTCATTTCAGTCTCCGTCTCTTTAGCGAAGAATTGCGTCTCTGATAAAGGAACGAGGGTTACCGGCATTCGGTTGCCGCCGCGCCATTTAATGGCGTCGCCCTCACGCGTGAGGGTGGCGATCGCGTTTGGTCCAAACTCATATTTCCCAATGAGAGGATCCACCAGTTTAGGATCGAGCGTCACTGGATTGCGCTCGGGCGCCAGACGTGTGCCTTGTGCCTGTAGTAGTTGCCAGGCGCCCTCTTTCTTCACAAAGATGCTGCTGACGGCAGTGCCGCGCACGGTATGTCGGGAGACAACTACGTCACCGTACACCATCAGGTTTTCGATTGCCGGCGCTGGAACCGGGGTCGACGCGAGCGGATCGCTGTTCATAATCCCGCTGATCTGAGTCGCCTTATTGATAACGCCACCAGAAGGACGTATGAAATGGAACTCATCGGCGTAGAGTTTTTCCAGCCGAGGGCGGTCTCGTTTCGTAATGGCTTGGTTCAAATCGCTGAACAGTTTTTGTATTTCTTCTTTCGTTTTCTGTTCTGTCGCTTGGTGGCTTTGCGCTTGGACCAGCGCGGGTGTTGCGAATAAGAGAACAATCGCGACCTGCGTCACTATCTTCATAAGATGATCTCCTCTCACGTAAGGAACTGTAAATGAAAAAACCTGAATAACCATAGTGTCGCAAGTCAGGCATTGAGCAGTCTTGACACTGGCCCACGCCGGGTTATAGCCTCCGACAAAATGATGCAGATACTCTATTACTCCTGGGCCGCTTGATTGTACTCGCGTGAGGTATTTGTTTTGACGCTCTTGAAAACAATCGTGCTGCTCGCGTTGATGATATCTCTCTCAGCGACGACAAACGCGCAGACTGAAAAACAAGCTCCTGCCCTGATCCTGAAAGACATTCAAGGCCGCACCGTTCGATTGTCCGACTACAAAGGCAAGGTGGTGCTACTG
>JAICGZ010000187.1 GCA_025922875.1 Pyrinomonadaceae bacterium | reverse complement strand
GAACGCGCAGGCCGGCGGAATGGCGTCGGGAACAGAGAAGTATTATTCATTTGACTATGCGAACATTCATTTCATCTGTCTCGACTCGATGACGTCCGATCGGTCGCCGAATGGTCCAATGGCAACCTGGCTGAGAGCCGATCTGGCATCATCGACGCGACAGTGGACCATTGCTTTCTGGCACCATCCGCCTTACAGCAAGGGCTCTCACAATTCAGACACCGAGTCGTTCCTGGTCGAAATGCGGCAGAATTTCCTACCCATTCTCGAAGAAGCCGGCGTTGACCTGGTGCTGGCCGGTCATAGCCACTCGTACGAGCGTTCGTATCTGATCGACGGGCACTATGGTCTATCGACAACGTTCACCAATGCGATGAAGAAGAACGGCGGCAGTGGGCGAGCGGACGATACCGGAGCTTACAACAAAGCAACGCTTGGTCCAGGTGCTCATGAGGGAGCGGTGTACGCCGTCGCAGGGAGTTCAGGACAGATCTCCGGCGGTACGCTTAATCATCCGGCGATGTTTATTTCGCTGAATCATCTCGGATCGATGATCCTTGATGTCAACGGCAACACACTCGACGCGAAGTTCCTGCGTGAAAACGGAGAAGTCTGGGATTACTTCAGAATCGTTAAAGGCACTGGTGGTGGTCCAGTTGCACCGGCTGCGCCGTCGAATCTCGTAGCAACTACGATTTCCAGCAGCCAGATCAATCTTTCATGGACGGACAATGCGAACAATGAAAACGGTTTCAGAGTCGAGCAATCAACTGACGGGACAACGTTCACGCAAATCGCTCAGCTTGGCAGCAACGCTGTCTCGCACTCTGTGACCGGACTGTCACCTTCGACCACTTACTTCTATCGGGTGGTAAGTTTCAACGACGCCGGCAATTCGTCGTTCTCCAATACGGCAAGTGCGACGACGTCCGGCACGCCAACCGCCGTACCGGCGGCGCCGAGTGGCTTGACTGCTACAACGATTTCGCGATCGCAGATCAACCTGTCATGGACCGATAACTCCGGCAATGAATCGGGTTTCACGATTGAACGTTGTAGGAATGCGGGCTGCACGAACTTTGCACAGATCGCTCAGGTAGGAGCCAATGTCACGACGTTTGCCGACACAGGTCTGAATAAGAACACGACCTTTACCTACCGCGTGCGAGCGTTCAATGGCGGCGGCAACTCGGCGTACTCAAACACGGCCAGCGCCAGGACACTTAACCATAAGTAGTGATGAGTTTAGAGTTCAAGCTGGCTTTGCACGAAAAGTACCTCTTTCGGAGAAGAACTCTCGCGCAAAGGCGCAAAGGCGCAAAGCGCTACTCGCGTTTTCAGGGTTTCTTTGCGCCTTTGCGCCTTTGCGTGAGAAAAATGTTTCGCACAGAGGTCTCTAAATGTGATTTGAGTACTTTTCGGGCAAAGCCAGTTCAAGCTTTAGCCTCCGGCCGCAAAACAGCAGCCTAAAGGCTGAACTCTGAACCTCCGTAAGAGGCAAGGGAGATTTTGGTGAAGCATTTACGGAAAAGACTAATTGCGCTGGTGAGTGTTGCGATCTGTCTCGGTGCACTGCCGTCGTTCGCGCGCGCACACGAAGGTTTGCACGAACAGATCGTAGCAATAACGGCAAAGATCAAACGCGATCCAAAGAACGCCTCGCTTTACCTGCAACGTGGTGAACTACACCGACTGCACCGCGATTGGGCTCGCGCGTCGGCGGATTACGACCGCGCCGCGCGTTTACAACCAGACCTGAAGATCGTCGATCTGGCGCGCGGCAAAATGTTTTTTGAATCGGGCAGGCTTCAGCGTGCGAAGTTCACACTCGATCGCTTTCTCCGCAATCAACCCAACCATTTCGAAGGCCTGATTACACGAGCACGAGTGCTCGCGAAATTGGGGGCGCATAGTGACGCGGTTAACGCTTTCACTCAAGCCCTGGCCGCATCGCCAGTGCCGGACCCTGAACTCTATATCGAACGCGCGCAGGTCCTGGCAGGAGATGAGCAGCGTGCGAGCGAGGCATTAACCGGTCTGGACGAAGGCATTCAAAAACTTGGGCCACTCGTCACTTTGCAACAGGCGGCGATCGATCTCGAATTGCGCCGGCGTAACTACGATGGTGCGTTAAGTCGAGTCGATCTAATAGCAGCGCAATCAGAGCGCAAGGAAGCCTGGCTCGTGCGACGTGGCGAGATTTTGAAACTCGCTGGCCGAGACGAAGAAGCGCGCGCCGCTTTCAACGCCGCTCTTGTCGCCATCGAATCACTGCCTCGCGAATTACGCCAAAGCAGGACCGTAGCAGCATTGCAACTCCGGGCACGCACAGCTCTCAGGGACTAGGCTGCCGGCGTTTGTAATCGAACTTGCCGGGCAGTTTGCGCGGAAGGTCCAATTCATCGTCGACAATCTCTTCGAGATGCACTTGCGCCAGGCGCGCATAGGCGAGCAGTACGCCGAGAGGCGGCTCGTTTTTATTAAGTTCGTACTTTGAAATGTTGGTGTAGTTGATCTGGTTTTCGACACCCAGGGATTTGACGATCTTCTTTTGGGAAAGTCCGAGACTAAACCGGATTTGCAACAGCTTCTCAGCCAGACGTCTCGGGCGAGGTCGCACGCTCCCCATTCAGTAACCCTCCAGCGAAAATAAAACCTTGACAGGTTGACAGCTATCGACTAGTCTAACGTCGTCATACGCAACAGAGAGTATAGCGCAAAAGGAGACTCAAGTGACACAAGAATCAGTGGACCAGCCAGAACGTATTGAACTGATTGTGACGTTGAAGAAACGGCGTGGAAAAAACGTTACAGTATTGGACTCAACCGCTGAACTAACGAGACGACTCGAAGATTTTGAACGCGCCTGGGAAGTCCGCTTCGAAGTGCTTCTCCAGATGGTCAATGAGCTTATGAGAGTTAAGGTTGCCAAACAGAGACCGATTGGCTCACGAGCAAAGACTCCCAAGATCAGGAGACGTCGTCGTCCTCAGAAGCTTTAAGCTGGTTAGTGCACCATCGGATCGGCTAAGGGTTCTTCAGTGCCGAGGCTGAGGGCGAGGGCGCGGATGGCTGTGCGTGCTTCGCGTTGTTGTTCTTCAGTGAGCAGGGACCAGGCGAGAGATATCGGACATTCAGAATCGTGAGACAGACCCTTGTGGCAGACGGGACACGCGTCGACTGAGAGCTCGAGCACTACGTAGAGCTTCGCCAGCAACATGATAATGAGTTCAGCGCGCTTCTTCTGCTCGTCTGATTCAAACATGTTCTACCCACAAACCCGGTCAGATTGTGCAGATCAATACTGGAGCGTATTTTCCCACTTCACTCGCTTCAGCAGTGCAAAATCTGAAAGCATCTTGCCCGCGCCCAGCACTACCGAGGTGAGCGGATCGTCAGCAACAAACACAGGCAGACCAGTTTCAGTTCTTAAACGTTTGTCGAGATTTGCAAGCAATGCTCCACCGCCGGTCAGGACAACACCGCGGTCAATGATATCTGCTGAAAGTTCTGGTGGCGTGCGCTCGAGCGCGACGCGAACTGCATCGACGATGGCGCTAACAGCCGGATCGAGCGCCTGCCGCACTTCATCATCGCTGACTACAATCGTTTGCGGGATGCCCTCGACCAGATTGCGGCCGCGCACTTCCATCGACAGTGGCTCATCAAGCGGGAAAGCGCTGCCGAGCTTGATCTTAATCTCTTCCGCCGTGCGCTCACCAATCAAAAGGTTGTACTTGCGCTTCACGTACTCGGATACCGCGTTGTCCATCGCGTCGCCGGCCGTGCGTACCGCGCGCGCGTAGACGATCCCGCCGAGACTGATGACGGCGATGTCAGTGGTGCCGCCGCCGATATCGACGACGATATTTCCGTGCGGCTCGGTTATGGGCAGTCCAGCGCCGATCGCTGCGGCAACGGCTTCTTCAACCAGGTAAACTTCCGAAGCCTTGGCGCGATAGGCGGAATCTTCGACCGCCCGGCGCTCAACCTGCGTGATCTCACTCGGAATCCCGATCACAACGCGGGGACTCACCCAGGTCCGGCCGTTGTGAGCCTTACGGATGAAATGTTGGAGCATCTTCTCGGTCACTTCGAAATTCGCGATCACTCCGTCCCTCATCGGGCGAATAGCCACGATGTTGCCGGGCGTCCGGCCCAGCATCTCCTTTGCGTCCTTGCCAACGGCCTCCACGTTATTGGTGACCTTATTAATAGCCACAATCGAGGGTTCACTGAGCACGACGCCGCGTCCTTTGGCGTAAACAAGGGTATTTGCAGTTCCGAGATCGATGGCTAAATCGTTGGAACGCAGTCCGGAGAGCAGAGGGAAGGACATAGGGACTCCTCAATCTTATTGGGTTGTTATGGACGAACTCTTCTGCTTAGGAGATCGGGAAGGGCAAGTGCAATGTCTTCGTGAACAACAAAGACAAACCGAATTTAGTTTTATTGGAAGGCGGGTGTCAAGAAAAAATTTTCGCGCAAAGACGCAAAGGTCGCAAAGGAAGATCTAAAACCCTAACTTTGCTCCTTTGCGCCTTTGCGGGAAACATATTCGAGGGGATCAATATTGCCAATTTACGTTAACAAACCCCGTCCCGCTGGTTGGAACGGTATATTGATGATTACTCCCGGCCTCCCACGTCACCGACCCATTTGCCGCGATCTTGATGAACTTGAACTGGATCGTCTGCCCGGCCGGAACACTCGCGACGAGAAACCAGTTTGGATAATTGGGCGTCAGCATCGGCCCGACTGCACCATCCCAGGTCGTCGACCAATTACCGAGCTCGATCGTGTTCCCGGTCAGAAAGATGTAGTCCCCGACCTGAGTCGGCGAGGCGTTGTTGACGGTAAAAGTGATGGGAATGAGTTTGGCCGTCAACACTGTGTACTGGATAGCGTTGGAGACTTGTCCACTGGAATTTGTGACCGTGACGTTGTAGTTGCCGTTTGTAACAGACGGTGTGGTCACAGTGATTTGTGTCGGTGACCAGGAATTAACGGTTGCTGTCGTGGTTCCGAACTTGACGGTGCCGGTTGAGGAGCCGAAGTTCTTGCCGCCGATAACAACCTTTACTCCCGGTTGGCCGTTCGTCGGTCCAATCGAACCGATTTGCGGCGTCGACGCCCCTTCAGTGAATTGCCACACGGAAACATTGTGCGCCGGGAGCGTGAAATTGGTCACCGGATTATTGCCACCTGATCCGGAACTGACAGAGATCGAGACTCCGCCAAGGAGGTTCGTCAGGTAATCGGAGTAGCTGCCCGCTGGAAGCGACGTATTCAGCCCGCTGATGTTGTAACTCGTGGTCTCGTTCTTATTGATCGCGATCAGCACGACGTTGCCGAAGAACCTGCGTTCGTAGATATAGACGTCGTTGTTGATCCAACGCTGGCTCATCGAGCCATACGGAATGGCCGTGTTGTTGCGGCGCAGCGTCGAGAGTTTGTTGACGAGCTGATATGCGGTCGTGGTCGTGCTGAAGTTGGTCATCATCGGACGGTTGAACGGGTCCGTGCCGCCACTAGTATCGTTGTGCAGGTACTGCTCAGTCCCGTAATAGATACAAGGAATACCACGACTCGTAAGTGTAAACGCCATCGCCTGGTGCAGACGGTTATTGTTATTGTTGACCGAAAGAAAACGCGCCATGTCGTGATTGTCGATGAAGGTTACGAGATCTTCCTTCCACGTGAAGTTGCTTCCTTCCTGCGAGATGACCGAATCAATCTGGGAGAAGTTGGCATTCGATCCGAACACGTTTCGAATCGCGGTGTTCAAAGGAAAGTCCAGCAGCGAGATGCCGCTCTTGTTAGCGAACTTGTACGAGTCGTGGTAGAGCGGATCGGAAGTATTTCCCTGGAACCACTCGCCAAAGAGGAAGCTGTCGCCAAACGTGTAGATCGAATTCGCAAAACTGTATTGCCAACCCCACGTCAGGTGCTTGACTGCATCGATGCGAAACCCATCGACACCGTGTTGTTGAAAGAGTTGCGCGGCCGCCTTGAGATAGGCGTCCATGGTCGAGTGTTGCTGGTTGATGTCGGCGAGATCGAAGAGCGTGTAGTACTGCGCTTGATAGCGATCGTCCCAACCGCCGCCCGAGATGTTGGCGTTGTGATGGAAGTAGCCGTTGCTATCGCTGCTGAAGTTACCGAGAAACGTGCCGTTGTCGTAAAGCGCGCCAAACTCTCCGGCGTTGTTTTGAGTTGAATGGTTAGGCGCGAAATCGACGATGACTTTGATTCCGTTTTGGTGGGCCGCGGTGACGAGGTTATCAAACTCTGTCCACGTATTACTCGAGTTGCCGAAGTGTTCTTCAATTCTTTTGAAGTCGCGCGCCTGGTAACCGTGATATGAAGCCGTGGGATTGCCGCTGCCGTCGGGAATATTTGTATTGAGGTTATCGACAGGCGGTGAAATCCAGATTGCCGTCACACCCATTCCGGCGAGATAAGACATCTTCTGTTGAATACCGGCGAGATCGCCGCCCCAGTAAGCGCGCCAGTTGGTTTTGGTAGAGTCGTAGAGGCCGGAGCTTTGCGATGGGTTGTTGTTTGCACTACTCCCGTCGAAGAACCGGTCCGTGATGATTTGGTAAATGACTTCGCGTTTAAAATCCGCGGCCGGCGCTGTTCTCAGCGGGGCAAGGAGAATGGAGAAGAGAAGTGAGACGAGGGTGAGTCGTCGTGAGAGTTTACGCATGAGAAATACCTCCACACGAATCTATATACCTCGAATCTTTGCGTGTCAATAATTATGCGGATGCAGGATTTTTTCCCTTTGCGCCTTTGCGGGAAAAAATCTTTTCGGAATCAGCTGGACTCCAGGTGGACCTTGTCGGTGTTGCCGCCGCACACGACTACTCCGACGCGCTCGCCAGGCTGAGATTTGTATCGTCCTGAAAGAAGTGCGGCAAAGGCAGCGGCGCCGCCGGGCTCAGCGAGAACACGTACCGATTCCCACAATCGTTTCTGCGCTTCGATTATCTCATCATCAGTCACCAGTACGACTTCTTTCACGTACTGCTGCGCAATCGGAAACATCTGCTTCCCAACTTGTCTCGGCGCCAGCGAGTCTGCGGCAACGCCGCCCGCTGGAGCATCGACCGGATGGCCCGCGCTTAACGCACGTTCAAGAGTCGGAGCTTCGAACGGTTCGACAGCAACCATCCTGATCCTGTTCTGATACCAGCCAGCCACGCCGCCGATGAGTCCGCCACCACCCACCGCTATGAGCAGTGAGTCGAGCTTTGGATCTTGTTGCTCCAACTCCATTCCCAACGTGCCCTGGCCCAACAGCGTTTCAGTACCTTCATACGCGTGAATTGGGAGCGCGCCGGATTGCGCGGTCCATGCGTGGCTGGCTTCCAATGATTCAGCATAACGATCTCCGGTGATGACAAGCTCCGCTCCGTAACGACGAATCCGATCGAGTTTTGCAGGTGATGCAACAGAGGGCACAAAGATCGTTGCGGGCTTGCCCAACTTCATCGCCGCAAAAGCGACAGCCGCGCCGTGATTGCCGCCGGAAGCGGCGACGACACCTGCCGCAGGCACTTCTCGCGTGAGCATGTTTGTAAACGCGCCACGCGCCTTGAACGATCCTGAGTGTTGGAACAGTTCGAGCTTAAAAACGATCTTGATGGGGTCAAGGCCAAACTCTTCTCCGTCAACTTCGAGGATCGGAGTTTGACGAATGTGTGGTCGTATGACGTGCTCTGTTGCTCGAATTCGCTCTCGCGTTACTTCTGATGATGCCTGCATGGTTGATGTTAGTTAATCACACGTTGTCAATCACACGCGATTTCGTTAGCATGCCGACCATTATGAGCACAACTACCGCAAGTCTTTCAGGCGAGGAGATTGTCGAACTCTGCCGCCGTCATACATTGTTCGAATGGTCGGCCCAGGCTGACGTCGATCCGATTCCCGTCGCACGCTCGAAAGGAATTTACTTCTGGACGCCCGAAGGCAAACGCTTTATCGACTTCAACAGCCAACTCATGTGCGTCAACATCGGTCATGGCGACGAGCGAGTAATTCGCGCGATTCAGGACCAGGCAGCAACGCTCGCTTACGCCAACCCTTTCATGGCCACTGAAGTGCGCGGACGCTTGAGTGCAAAGCTTGCTGAACTGACGCCCGGCGATATCGATGCGTTCTTCTTCACCAACGGCGGCGCCGAAGCAAATGAGAATGCTATTCGCATCGCAAGACTCTACAGCGGGCGTCACAAGATCGGTGCGCGGTATCGCGCCTATCACGGTGGAACCGCGGGAGCATTGACACTCACGGGCGATCCACGTCGCTGGGCCGCTGAGCCCGGCATCCCGGGCGTCTTTCGTATTCCCGATTTCTATCACGGCATTCAAAAGGGCTGGGACAAAACCGAAGACGTGCTCGCGCGCACTGAGGAAATTCTCGAACTCGAAGGACCAAAGACGATCGCGGCAATCATCGTCGAACCTGTTGTTGGTACGAACGGCATCTTGATTCCGCCCGACGGCTACATGCAGGGGCTACGTGAGCTTTGCGACAAGCACGGCATTCTTTTGATTGCGGACGAAGTGATGGCGGGCTTTGGTCGCACCGGGGAATGGTTCTCGGTCGATCACTGGAAAGTTATTCCCGATCTGATCACGATGGCGAAGGGCTTGACGAGCGCTTACGTGCAGCTTGGCGCAGTCGGCATGCGACGCCAGATTGCGGATCACTTTCAGAAGAATGTTTTTTACGGTGGCCTTACTTATAACAGTCACCCAATTGCATGCGCCACGGGACTCGCGACGATCGCGGTCTATGAAGAGGACAATCTGATCGATAACGCGCGACGCATGGGGACGGTCATGCGCGGACTGCTCGAGGATCTCGAGAGCCGGCATCCGTCAGTGGGCGCGACGCGCAACATCGGACTGTTCGGTATTGTTGAGTTGGTGCGGAACCGAGAGACTCGTGAGCCGATGGCGCCGTTCAACTCCGCATCGCCTGAGATGCAAGCACTCGGAAAGTTCTTCCGGCAGGAAGGACTCTATACTTTCGTGCGCTGGAACACGTTCTTCACGAACCCACCGCTTTGCATCACCGAAGCTGAGTTGCGTGAAGCGTTCGCGATCATTGATAAGGGATTAGATATTACGGACCAGGCAGTTTCATAGACAGGATTTACAGGATTTAGACAGGATTTACATGTCAATCCTGAATAATCCTGTAAATCTTGTTGAAGCTAACGCCCAGCCTTAGGACGTTTCGGGTTTGTGCGCGAACTGCTGCGCGCGGCGTCCTCGTCTTCGGCGGTGCCGATGTTTTGCTCCGCTCCCGCAGCCTGCAACACTTCCGACCGCTTGCGGAGTTTATTCTCCGCTCCTGAGCGTGGACTCTGTTTTTTGCCCTGCCCGGTTGGTGGTTGATTAATCTTGTCTCGACTTTTATTTGCCATGATGTTTTACCGTCTTCGCCGTTCCGGGGCCGGCTCTGCATCCGTCAAGTTCGATTCATCCTTTGCCTGGTGACGTGGCTCGGCGCCTTGCACCCGCGGGTTCTCACGTTCACGCATCGCCTGGTTCTTCTTGTCTGTTCGTTCGTGATCTTTCTTTGCACGGTCTTTATCTGACATCGCTCCTCCTAATCACCCTAGCCTTGCGTAGTCAATGCCTTTGCACGTGGTACGGAGCCGCTGTCTTCATACGGCGCCGCACTCTCTTCGGAAATTCGATAACGTAGCAGCGCGCCCACGCCACCGACTCGCTCAAGCCGTGTACTGTCTTCTATGAATGTTACTTTCGCGGAGGAAAGCACGTTGGCCCTTCGTACAAGTTCGTTTGCAATTGTGCTTTGGTCCAACGATTCGGGCAGCACTACATCCGCCGGGTATAACTTCAACACCTTTTCGACTTCAGCCTCGTCGTACTGAATACTGTCCGCGTTAGCAGCGATCAGCAGCTCTTCAACCTGGCCGTTCGATAACGCAGCAAGCGTCTCCGGCACACCCGCAACGCCCAGATCGTCAGCGCGATACTCATTCAACAGGCGCTCGACCTTTTCCATGTCCGTCAGCGAATCGTGCCTGCGAAACGCGGTGAGCGACTCTTCCAGCAACTCGTGCTCGGGAGTGTCGATGCCGAGACTCAATGCGTCGATAACCTTTTCCGATACTTCCTTCGACATCTGTTCGCGAAGCAACGGAATCACAACCGCTTCATCTCCGGCGAGCACGATGTGTTCGATGTTCTCTTCACGCACGATCTTCTCGAGCATGTCGACAACTTCCTTCGCATGTTGCAGGTGATAATTTTGTTCGTGTCGCTGGTATCTCGCCTGCGACCACCCACCGACCTTCGCATGCTTGGTTTTTACATTTTCCACTTCCTGCCGCCCCACTGCGCGACCCGCTGCAAACACGAGGATCTGAGCACGGTTGGTATCGGCAAGCACAACGGCGTAACGCCGGTATTGATCGATCAAGCGAGCGAGTGGATAAAGATGAGGTCGATCGGAAACAAACACTCGATTGCGCTCGAACGGCGCGTCGAACTGTCCAACCTCGAACCAATCATTTTCCGCAGAGCAGGCGAAGATCGCGAGTCCCTCGACCGAAGCCGGAACTTCATCTTCGAGGTAACGCACGATTCTGACGAAGTCTGCTTCAAAACTCAGTCGCTCCTCAGACTGGTTCTCATAACTTTTACTGCGCTCAGTTAACTGCTTACGCACGAACGGAAGAAAACTGTCTCGTCCGTGCTGGTCCGCACGCGCGTCGAGGTACAGGCTGATCACCGGCGCAGCCGTGGGTTCAAAGTTTAAAAGGCGTTCGAGCAGTTTGTCCGGGACACGTGTTTTGTTGGGTTCATTTTCCATAGGTTGCCGTCCGATATGCGTACAAGATTGTTGATAGACACTCATGTGAAAGCACATCAAGTTCCAAAGTCAGTAGTGGGTCAGGAATTGTGCACCTCCAGGGAGGTGCACAATTCAAACTGACACTATTATGAGCGGAGCAGAACTTGCGTAGTCTATTGGCCGCTATGACGGGAAAAGAGATCGTTAAGCTAACAGCATTGGGCGCTGGTGTGTTCGTACTCAAGTCAGGCTTCAGACGCCTGTTCGAATACGATTTGAAAAACAAGACGGTACTGATTACGGGCGGATCTCGCGGACTCGGGCTCGTTCTCGCGCGCGGGTTCGCGCGTGAAGGCGCGCAGCTCGCCATCTGTGCGCGCGATGAACGCGAGCTCGAACAGGCGCGAATCGACTTAGAACGATTCGGCGTCGAAGTGATGGCTGTTCAGTGCGACGTAACAAACAAGCAGGAAGTGAATGAGATGGTGGCGGCAGTCAACCGTCATTTCGGCCATATCGACGTGCTCGTCAACAATGCGGGTGTGATTCAGGTCGGACCGTTGGAAGTTATGACGACGGAAGATTTCGAAATCGCAATGAACGCACACCTCTGGGCGCCGCTCAACACGATCATGGCCGTGCTGCCGTCCATGCGCCAGCGAAAAGCAGGGCGCATCGTCAACATTACCTCGATCGGCGGGAAAGTTAGCGTTCCGCATCTCGTTCCTTACAGCGCCAGCAAATTCGCGCTGGTTGGACTCTCTAAAGGTTTGCGCGCGGAATTAGTAAAGGACGGCATCACGGTCACGACGATTTACCCGGGCTTGATGCGCACAGGAAGCCCGCGCAACGCTGACTTTAAAGGACAGCACAGATCCGAGTATGCATGGTTCAGCATCAGTGACGCGTTGCCGCTGTTAACAGTCAGTGCGGAAAACGCGGCGCGCCAAATTATTGATGCATGCAAACATGGTCGAGCGGAACTGGTTATCTCGATACCCGCGAAAGTCGCGGTGCTGTTCGATTCGTTGTTTCCCGAAGCAATGGCGAGAATGCTGGCGGCGGTAAATCAATTCCTGCCTGAGCCAGGTGGAGTTGGGACGCAGCGCGTTAAAGGCAGAGACAGCACGTCGTCATGGTCGCCGTCGTGGCTTACAACGTTGAACGAAGAAGCAGCCGTCAGAAACAATGAAGTACTTCAATGAAGGGATTTTTCCCGCAAGGCGCAAAGATGGCTAAGGCACGAAGGAGAGCTTTCTTTGCATGTTTGCTGTCTTTGCGCCTTCGCGGGAAATTCGTCGAGCGTATCCGCGAGGAATTGTCCATAATTTTTGTCCGTTGCCGTACAGAAATTTCCATCGCCAATCTAATAAAGAATCTGTCCCCCACCAAAACAGACTACGGCACCGCGTTTGCCATATGGGTAAATGTGACGGTAGCAGATATAAAGGCGGTTGAGAAGAAAACAGCGCGAGAGTTTGTTGTATTGAATTAAGGCGAGTCCCCAAATCAATCCGCAATGGTTCAAATGGGCCAGCAGTAACTACCCATCTCGGCCGGGGAACCAACAGACTCTCAAGCCCCAGCCGGCCGTTAATAACTCGCAAGTTGTTACGTATCGCTCTCCACGCGGGCGTGCGCGCGCGTGACACCGTCCGAGTCTCAGTTAGTAACGTGCGGAGGAAGGAATGATAAATACACATAAGTTTGCACCTTCGGGCATTGATAAAAACAGAACGACCGATCTCGTTTGCTTTTCTCATCTTCGCTGGGACTTCGTCTATCAACGCCCACAACATCTCTTGACGCGCTCCGCTCGTGATCGGCGAGT